>JAYWAE010000249.1:0-1791 GCA_043782715.1 Pseudobdellovibrionaceae bacterium
TATTTTCTGTTGCGCGGCCGGGCGGGCAAAACCGTGGTCCGCCATATCTCAGGCGTTTTGTACAAGGCCTTTACCGAAAATCCAAAAGACTCCAGAAAAACCAGTGGCCGACCCGACGTGCTCGTCCTCCAACTCGACAAGCCCATAGAGGGTGTAGATCCAATGCCCTTGAACACTGTTGCTGCCACGCCTTTCGAGCCGCTAACCGCATACGTTTCCAACGAAAAGCCCACCGACCATGGCATGGACTACGTCATCGAAGAACGCGTTTGCAACTATCACCGTCACGAGGCCTATCTGCCGTTCGCGGCCGCTGAGTCGCCCGATGTGCTGCGTGCCTTTGACTGCGACATTGTCGGCGGTAACTCGGGCTCACCGCTCGTGGGTAGTAGTGGTTTGGTGGAAGCGATCGTGCAGGCCGGTGAAGCCGCTCCTGGCGGCGACCCCCGAATGGAATATGAAAAGCATCAAACCATGACGGGCACCAACTTGCGCTGTCTCGATTTCCTCGGCGGCAACAGCCAAGCATGTCTAGTGGCGGATGAAGTCGAAATCAATCGCCGCTTCGCCGAGGCCCAAAAGCAGGCGTGGGGGCAACTCGAGAAATTGGAAGTTCCCGACCCCGCCACATACGAGACCGGGTTTGAGGCTTACGCCTTCCAGCTCAAGACAGCCGCGGGCGATTTCCACTATCAGTTTGAAGTGATATACAAACCAAGTTGCCGCAAAGGCGGCGAGCTGAGCAAAATGATTTTCCCCAGCCGCCATTTGAAAATGACATTTGATGAATGGGCCGTTCCCGGATTCACCGCGCTCGAGCTCAGGAGCTCGCCCGCCACGGTGACTGCCCATCAAGGCGACCTTTACGAGGTCGAGGTGGCATGGGCCTACCCCTTTCTCGAGCACATGAAGCCGGAACTGGACCTGCGTCGCCGATTCGGGCCCCGCTTTTCGATTGCTCTGCCACCCTGCGCACGCTAATTTTTTATTCATGAATACTTTGATTGAGTGGGTGCATCAGTTCTTCGCCGTCGTCATGCACCTTCCCGACCACTTGCAAGTTTGGGCCAATGACTACGGCTCCGGCCTCTACGGCATTCTCGCCGTAGTCATTTTCGCCGAAACCGGTTTGGTGGTAACACCGTTTCTACCCGGCGATTCATTGCTATTCGCGGCCGGCGCAGTGCTTGCGATGGGCCTTCCGCAGCTGAGTCTCCCGCTCATGTGCTTGATTCTCATTGCCTCCGCTTTCGCCGGGGACCTTACCAACTATCACATCGGCAAATGGGCCGCCCCGCGCCTGTTCAAGAGCGGCAAAATCAAATTTCTCAATCCCGATTACTTGCAGCGCACCGAGGAATTCTACGCTCGTCACGGCGGCAAAACTTTGATCATGGCACGCTTTGTTCCGATCGTGCGCACCTATGCGCCTTTCGTGGCGGGGCTTACGGGGATGCCCTTGGGTACGTTTTTAGTTTACAGCTTTTCCGGCGGTACGGCTTGGATCGTCAGTATGACGGCGCTGGGATACTTTTTCGGCAACATCGAAATCGTAAAACGCAACTTCGAGCTCGTAGTCATAGCCATTATCTGCATTTCCGTTTTACCGATGGCGATCGAGTTTTTAAAATCCCGGCGGCATGCTAAAGCCTAGTCCATGGAATCGCCGCAGTGTCGTGGTGAGTAAGACGCTCACCAAATACCAGGTACAATGCGCTTGGTGCGCTGACTGTAGGCGAGGTACTGCGCGCCGAATTGGTCGCGCATCATTTTTTCTTCCGAACTCACACG
>JAYWAE010000250.1:0-4778 GCA_043782715.1 Pseudobdellovibrionaceae bacterium
GCCATCAAAAATGGTACGGCAGAGAGCTTCACGCCCACGGGAGCCGTTCCTGTTGACCTGAAGCAAACGGGAAGCACGCAGTTTGCGTTCGCCAACGGCGCTTGGTCCATGGATGTGAATGCGACGTTGGACGTCGTGCGCCTGACCTTCTCCGATTCCGCAAGCTCAACCGAGCTCGGGACTGTTACCGGGCTGTTAGCGGAACCCTTCGACCTCGCCAAGACTGTGGGCGACCGCAACATCCGCTTGAGCTGTACGCCGCAACCGTGATGCTCAATGTGTGTTTGACGGCGATTGCGGCCGTGCTGCTAATTTCACATCCGGCCCTCGGGATGGACTTCCAAGCCCCGGCGGACCACGCGGCAAGCCTAGCCACATGGTTGCCACAAAGGCCCGGAGCGCGCTTTCAGAGCGGTAAAGCCGTGCGCTTTTACGCGACCCAAGCCACCTGTGATTATCAATGCGAAGTGAACCCGTGCAAGATCTCGTGCACGGGCGCCTTGATGAAGGCATTTGATATCACCGCTCATGAGGACGCAAATGGTCGGTTTGAAGTTTTCGCCGGTAACGGTTGGACGGTTACTGCACCGCAATCCGCGCCGGGACCTTTAGGAGACTTTTGGCTCGAAGAATTTGCGCGCAGCCTCGACTTTTTCGTCCAACCCACGGGCACAATTGAACTCGGCTGGGCCACTCCTGGAGTTGGACAAGTTGTCGACGAGAACGGGAACGAAAGTCAAATTCCGGTCGTCACTGTAGTTTTAAACTATCTGCAATCGAGCAAGTCACCGGGCGACTCTCTATATCTAGTTCTGGCTTCCGAAAAACGTGGCGTCGAGCAACTTCTCTATTTCGGCGACGCAGATCCCCGAGACTATTATCTCAAACAGCGTGGTTATATTTCTCGGCCCTTTTCATCCACGAAACACAAGCCCTTGGAGCCCGCAAAATGATCCGTTCGTTGAATACGAAAACTGGAATTTTAGTGACGTTGCTTTCTCTGTCCTGCCTGGGCAGCGCTCCACAAATGCCGATCCGGCCGCAATCAAACAGCTGGGTTTCGTCGGGGGGCGAGCTCTTTGCGACCGGCCGCAATCCCTGGTTTGTGCGCAACACGAGCGAAGTCAAATATTGCATTACAATGGATGAGCCGGCGTTTTCAATCACCCGGTCTCAGGTAGAAGGACTCATTGCTTCGGCGACCGAGTTTTGGCAGACGGAGTTTAGACAGAATCGCGCCCTGATTAGCTCGGCGATCGGTTATGCAGACATCGCGACCCAGACTTTTTTGCTCACCGCGTGCGATGCCGGCGTCGATTTACAATTCAAGTTCGGAGCCAATACCCTGGATGCCGATGAGCGCGACAAGGGCGGGCTCTCTGAACCGCGCCGCTTTATCGGCGTGACGATCCGCAAGTCTTACGATCCAGTTCTGCTTAAGGGACAGGGGATCATCTACATTTCCGCAGACAAAGGTAGCACAGCCTATTTGAATTCGGGCCAACTCGAAGACCAGGCATGGAGCTCGCCGGAACTTTTGAAATACGCATTGATCCACGAGCTGGGCCACGTTTTCGGCATACCCCATGTGGGCGCGGGACTGATGTCGGAAGTGTTTATGGATACGCTGCTCAACAAGTCCATGGCTGCGCAATACGTGCGCGAGCCACAGCAGAGTTTTTTAAACCCTCCCAGGGATTTCAACGTGTGCCGAATGACCGGAAAATTTAACCCGGACTTCTTTCAAGTCGCAAAAGACACGCCCTGCCTTTTGTTCCGTCAACTGTCGGGCTCGGCCACGACCTGGAGGGTCTACTCCGCCGACGAGCTCATGCAGAATCCCGTCGAGGTCGGCACCGCGCAGGCGGTTTCGCTCGAGACCTCGCCCTACGCCTTAAAGCCCGCAGTCACCGTTCAGCTTCCCCACGAGCAGTTGGACTTGCCGCTAGATAAGCGCGTCTTCAAACCCAGTGAAACCGTGATGGGACCGTTCTTGGTCGGCGCCATTTTCTCACAGCAGTCCTACCGCGGAGTATTTCGCCCAACCGGTGGTGGCCGACCGGTGACTTTCAATATGAGTCTTTCGGCAGAACAGGTGACGTTCATCGGAACGCTAAACAACTTGCAGATGACGACGCTGAACTATGCGCCCATTAGTTTTATGCACTCCCTTATCCCCTAGCTCCGGCGCCATCAGTTCGGCTGGCTGGTCAGAGGGGACGCCTAATTGCGCTGTCCCAGCTTGCCCGTTAACATCGGGTTTCAGATCGCCTAGGCCGACGATATCGAATCTGGCCCCCGGGAAGATTTGGTTAATGATCGAATTTCCCTCGTATGTTAACGCCTAGTCGGCGAGGTTGCGACTTGGATTTGGGCACTAGTCATGCCGGTTTTAGTCTTGGGAGCTTCATCGGGAATTTCTGTTTGCCTCGGATACGCAACATTTTTGCCAGCGCACGGGTTAAATTCCTACACGAACGCGTTGGCATTTCTGGGCAAGATCCTTTTCTTCTCGGCATTGTCTATTCCATTTGGGCTCGGGGAAGAATTAGGATGGCGCGGGTATGCGCAAGAGAAGTTTTAACGTACTGGCCGCGGCGCCTCTCGCTTGGCTTTACAGTTGATTGCTTTCGTAGTGCAGATTGCGCTCGCGGCATTTTGTTTGATCGATCTGAAGCGGCGTCCCTCCGCGTAGTCACAATCACTAGTTATCGATAGTTTTGATGAGCAGAACGGATGCCCACTTTGGGCATCTAGACTAATTTTACCTGTGCAATCGATTGAAAAGCCTTCGGGTAACAGGCCAATGAATTGAAATTGGACCTAGGTCATAAACCAAATCGCCCCAAGAACACCGACCTATTTTTTAAGCGTTTACGGACTGAAATAGCCAATCTAAAAGAACAAGACTGCCAAAGCAAAAGGGCCCACGCGGGCCCACTTTATGGTGTAATCTAAGGCTGAGTCTAAGGATGGAGGAGCCGTCATGAATCCGAGTCAGCCAGGGGGCGCAAAAACCCCTCAACGCCGCCGCTTACTTATCAGTCCGAAATTTCAGGGAGTCTTCGCGCTCTATACGCTCGCGACTACTTTGTACATGATCCCGATCTTCATAGCGGCCAACTATTACTTCTTCAATTTGTTTGCGCGCAAAGCGCAATCACTTGGATTGCCGCCCGAACACGAACTCATGAGATTCGTGGATAGCCAGCAGGTGCTGATCGTCGTGGTGTTTGTTGGAGTCACAGCCGTGGTGCTAAGCGCGAACTTGGTTCTCTCCTACATTTTTTCCAATCGCATTGTCGGCTCGCTCTACCGGCTCACCAATGGCATGAACCAAGCGAATGACTTGGCAACGGCCACGAAAGTCCAACCGCGTGAGGCGGATTTTTTCCAAGAAGTCCTGATGGCCTATAACCACTTTTTGGACCGAATCAAACCCTGAGCGGCATATAGGTTAAATCGCTCGATTTAGGGTTTCTTCGGCTGTTGATTTGCTTTTTTCTTGGCCTCTCGCAGAGCAATTTGCGGAGTATTTCGCCCAACCGGTGGTGGCCGACCGGTGACTTTCAACATGAGTCTTTCGGCAGAACAGGTGACGTTCATCGGAATGCTAAACAACTTGCAGATGACGACGCTGAACTATGCGCCCATTATTTTTATGCACTCCCTAATCCCATAGGCCCGGCCCCATGAGTTCAGCTGGCAGTCCACATCAAATCCTTGCTGCGCATTTACTGATTTTGCCAGAGCCTCATATTTCTCTGGAACTCTTCTAGACTATCGCGAATCCTGCAACCTCGTTGGCAGAGCAACTCATTCTACGTCTACGGAGACCAACGATCTGAAAGCTCAACTAGACTCGGCCAATAAATAAGTAGCAGCTCCAGCTCCCAACTGGATTGAATTCGATTTGCTAACGAGCGGCTCAAAATGGAAAAGCAGTAGATTCCACTTCCGCTGAATACGCGATTAACGGCAGGTAACATCCAAACCGTCAGCGTAGCCGTAGTTCCGCGCCACACATCACATATTTAATGAGCAAGCCAAGTTGCAGCAATTTTTTTGATGGCTTCGATCTGTGACAACCTGCAAACTTTCTCCCAGGCGGACGTAGACATCGAACTCTCATTGAGACAATCAACAGGTTTACTAATCCGGTACAAGCAGAGAATTTGACTACTCGGAATGCATCCCACTCGACCTCGGTAGTTGCCAGGCGAACAAACTACATTTGGAAAGTCTGCGACTACCTTATTCTTTATTAGATCGTCTCCCCGCGGAAGGCAAAATTCAAGGGAGGAATCATTGTAACAGGCTGTAGCCTGCGAAATATAAGCGTGAGCGTTTGTATCGAAAGCAAATTTTTCCTTCACACAAGTTTCATCAGCATACCCCTTGTTTACACCGGTGAATGCAACTGACAGAACGGCCACGGCCCAAAGTTTACTTTTCACAAATGCCTCCTTAAAGGTCTCGGTCAGCATCCTTAACACTTTTCGCTAAATAGTCTAGCAATGAGGAATCTATTGCGTAGCTGCACAAAATCAGTGCCGTGCGGGGATATCCAACTACTCTACCGAGTCGTTGAGGAGAGGAAAACAATTCACAGATTTTGGATTATTAAGTTGCGCGAGCGAAACCGTATGCGCCGCCTGTGTAGCTTGCAGTCTTCAAACTAAGGACGTCTGAACCAGTCCCGCTAAAATGCAATTTGGTCTCAGAGCGCATAAAGCTTTTGGGCCCGTTCAAGATAAACAAAATATAAATAACTGGGC
>JAYWAE010000251.1:0-1781 GCA_043782715.1 Pseudobdellovibrionaceae bacterium
CGCGCGCGTGAATGTCCACGCGCCTTACGGCCTTCTCAGTAGTAAAGGTGATTTCGAGGCGTACGGGCTTCATTTCGAATTTTTCCAGCTTGCTGGTTCGCTCGGAAACGTAGCTCGTGAGTTCATCGGATAACGGCGTGTGGCGAAACTTAAAGTCGATGCGCATGATTACTTTTCGGGCGCCTTTAAAGCGAAGTTTAGGCCCGGCGGGCGATTCTCAATTTGAGCGATGACGCGTCATTCTTCGGGACGGTCCGGTAGGTTTTTGCGATTTTATCGGTCCCGAGCCGCTCGATCTTTCCGTTTTCGATTCTCAATAACAAGAGGCGTTGTAAACAGCTGAGGGACATTCCTAAATTGGCGCATACTCTTAGACCGGTCAATGTTTGGCCGGAGGCGATCGCAGATCGCCAACTACTTGCCGGTACTAGAACATTTTTTTACGTTTGCTGCTCGGAAGGATGCGGAGCATGTCGCGATACTTCGCGACCGTTCGCCGGGCAATTTGAATGCCGTCCTTTTTGAGCATCTCGACGATTTTTTGATCCGACAACGGGTTCTTTTCGTCCTCATCGCTGACCAAATTTTTGATCTTGAGTTTCACCGATTCGCTGGCCAGTGAATCACCGTCGGTTTTGCTAATGCCGGAGTTGAAGAAGTATTTGAGTTCGAAAATCCCGCGCGGCGTGTGCACGTATTTATTGGTGGTGACGCGGCTCACGGTGGATTCATGCATGCCGATGTCGTTGGCGATGTCGCGCAAGATCATCGGCTTGATGAAGCCCGGGCCTTTTTCAAAGAAATCCTGCTGATGCTTCACGATGCTCTCAGTGACTTTGTAGATCGTGCGCTGGCGCTGGTGGATCGATTTGATCAGCCAAACGGCGGAGCGCAGTTTGTCTTGGATGTAGTTCTGGGCGCCCTCGGTGCTGGTGGATTGTTCGCCCTTGAGAATATTTTTGTACAGGTTGGAGATGCGCAGGCGCGGTAAACCATCTTCGTTGAGCGCGACCATGTACTCCTCGCCGACCTTGTACACATACACGTCGGGGGTCACAAACTGCGTATCCTGCGGCATATAGGCCCGGCCCGGCTTGGGATCCATCGAGTAGATGATTTTGCACATCTCGATGACGTCTTCCATCGGCAAGTTCATGGCTTTGGCGATCCCGCCGTAGTTTTTCTTTTCCAAATCCTTGATGTGCTCGTTGAGCAGCTTGACCAGATCGTTGGTGTCTTCTTCGAGGTGCTTGGCTTGGATCAGCAAACATTCTTTGAGATCGCGGGCACCGACACCGGCCGGGTCGAACTCATGCAGGAACGGCAAGTTGGCTTTGAGTTCCTCGAGATCGCATTCCTCTTCGCGCGACATCTCTTCGAGTGACGTCTTGATGTAGCCATCCTCGTCGACATAGGAGATCAGAATCGCCATGGCGTTCTGCTCTTCCTCGTTGAATCCGCCGAGGCCCACTTGCCACATCAAATGATCGTGCAGTGAAGTCGTGGTCGAGATCAGATTTTCATAGTTCATGATCTCTTCGGTGCCGCCCGAAGGACCTTGCGGAGGTTTATAATTTGTATCTAGATAGTTTTCCCACTCAAATTCCTCTTGAGTGCGAGGATCGGCTGCAGCCTGAGCCTCAGGACTATCGGGCGTTTCTTGCGGCTGAACATTTTCTGATTCAGAGGTCTTGGCTTGCACTTCGTCTTCTGTTGAGTCTTGGAACTCCTCGAGAACTGGATTCTCATCGAGTTCTTTGCGGATTGCACCTTCAAGTTCC
>JAYWAE010000252.1:0-4754 GCA_043782715.1 Pseudobdellovibrionaceae bacterium
CAGAAGACTTGCCATGCTGATTTTTGCAGTTAAATCTGGCTGCTCGCTTGCAATCTCGTCCTGGCTCAAGCGATTCAAAGTTCTGGAAAAGAAAAAGGCCCAAATTGCAAGCGCGATATTTGCTCCAGCAGATATACATACTAATGAAATCAAAATTGAATCTGGCATTTAAACCCCTCTATTTCCAATTTATAAATGCAAGGGAGAAGCCATAAGGTTTCAAATTTTAAGCCGTTCTGTTCATCTGCAGTGGAAACCAAAAACACAGCTTTTGCGATTGATCAAAATTTGTCCAGGTTCTCATTTTGAGACGGTAATTCCAGATCACGTGTGCGGCGGTTGTTGATTCGGTTGTGGCAAAATGTGGCCCGCGTTTTCCCCGTCATTTTACATCCTCGAGATTCCGATCCAAATTCTCGGAGGTGACGATGGATGAACTCTCGCTTTTCTTCTGTTGAAAGTGCTCGGACACTTTTTTTAACACCAGGTTCTCCAGATAGAGCTCAGCAATTTCTTGCTTCTAATTCCTGATGTGAGTTTCTGACTGGATCTGACGATTTTCTGGTGAGATTCGCATTTGCTGTTTCAACTTCGGGAATTTGCCAGCAAGGCTTTTGCCATGACTGTGCGAAAATGGCAATCGGTGTTCCAAAACTATTTGGGCGACTGCCTGACCGGAGGGGCGCAGTTTATGACACTTGATTCGCGAAATCGAGGCGTGACTTTTCTCTGGCATAAATGTTCAGACAATTTTTATAGAATCGTGATCGAGTTAAAAGGCTCGCGGAAATATTCGGCGAGCTGCACAGGGCAGTGACAATAATCTTTACCGGCGAAGTTCAAAAATATGGACTTCAACTTCCCTCCCCAGAATTATGTCAGACTTTGTTCGCGAACTCACTTTTCGAAATCCTAGTTTTTCGAGAATCCGAATTGACGCGACATTGTCGTGATCTGTGACTGCTGCGACCCCCGGATACCCTAGCTCGTTCATTCCAAATTCAATTAGGGCTTGCGCAACTTCGGTCGCCAAACCTTTACCCCAGCTATCTTTCACAATCATGAAGCCAAGTTCAGGCAATTCGAAATCGGTTTTAACCAACATGAACCAACCCACGAATTCTGCCGTGTCCTTCAGCTCTACTGCCCAAACACCTAAAGGCGTGTGTCCGGCTTCTTACTCGATTAAAGATTTGAGTCTCTCCTCCGTATTTTCGATGCTCCTATCAAACTAGTGTCATGAACTATAGTCCGGCCATTGAGAGAATCTCAAAGGCACTTAGAACGCCAGCTAAAGATAGATCCTAAGATGAACGAAGCTTCGCTAATGCGAAGCCCGTGCGATGATTCTTATTTCAGCGAGATCACGCTATACAGTTGCGACGTACCCGCGAGTTCGTCTTCTGTGAGCCAAATATTGCCGGACTCGCAACGATCGGGGCCGCTAAACTTGGAACCGTAGATTGAGCAGCTGGTACCAAATGAATCGCGGACCAAATATTGGCAAACACCACGAACGCTTCGTCTTGCAACGACGGGGCTGGCATGGTCACCATTGATGCTCTTTACGTTTAAACCCCACATTAGATTTCCGTTGTAACCGATGGATGCAATTTTTCCCGCGCTCAACGTTGCATTCAATTTTGCCATCAGTTGGGCACGAGCGGTAGCCGCGTTGATTTTACCGGCAGCAACGAGACTTCGATACGTGGGCAAGTCAATGGCTACGCGAAGTGTGTCAGGTAGCAGCGGCTGACTGTACGAAATTCGACGGCAGCGGCTGTTCGTTGCAATTAACCATTGTTCATTCACACAATCTGCGACCGGTGTGTCGAGATGGGAGACGCCGCCCGGAGAAAGAGGATAGTTTTTGCAACTCGACGGCGTTTTTGTTGCTAGGGCAGTTAGGCTTTTGAGTGTCTTTGCGTCCGCACCTGAAAACCCTCCGTCGGAAGGGAGATCGGCCTCCGCACAAAGACCTTTGACGTTTGCCATTAGAATAGCGCCGTCCTCTTGACCCCCAGAAACTTTGTTTATTACCGGCTGAGCTCCGGCAATGGAAGCATCATTTCGATCACCGATCATCAATGCAGGAACGGCGTTTGCGTTATAGTAATCCTTCACAGCCGCTGGAGCTCTCGTTGCAAGATCGGAAACATTCTCAATATAATAAGAGGTTCCAATATCTAGCGCTGAAATCACATGGCCGGATCTCTGGGTGATCAAGTCCGCAGTCGAATAGGCGAAGCACCATCCGGTGCTACCTTGATCACGGTTGGGCCCCAGCTGTGAACGATAGTCGACAGGGGTACACGAGTCTGCAAATGAGACGGAGGTGCTCGCGAGAAGTGTAACCACAGAAATTGCAAATGTCCTGAGGCCGATTCGCATTGATCCTCCAGTACCTTGGACTGATCAACGGATCGGAGAGTCCGACGACTAACTTTACAGTTTCAGTCAGATTCACATTTGGCGACTGACAGATGCTTCAGCATCAGATTTTGCAATATAAGGTGCCCACTTTGTGATTCTCAAATTGGGGCGCAAACACAAGGGGTTCCGTTCGACGCAGACGAGTCGAAGCAATACGATTGCGGAATCCTAGAGTGCGATTGAGCGCCATCAGACTAGCGTATGGGTTGCCCGATCGATCCATGCGACAAATTCGTCAATTGGGAGCGCGCCCGAAATTCGACTCACCTCCTTGCCATGATGAAAAACGACAAGTGTCGGAATGCCCTTGATTCCATACTTTTGCCCCGCGCCCGGATTCGACTCGGTATTGACTTTGCCAAAAACGATTCGACTTTTTAGCCGACTTGCCGCCGCTGTAAATGTCGGCGCAAAAACACGGCACGGACCACACCACGGGGCCCAGAAATCGACAACTACTGGAAGAGGACACTTGTGAGAAAGCGCCTCTAAGCTTGAAACCCCTAGCTCATTGACTCCATCTTGCAAAGGAAGCTCGATTTTGCATTTCCCACATATGGGAGACCTCCCTTCCGGCGAAGAAAATGACACACGATTAAGTCCCCCACATTTCTCGCAGACCGAATAAGTGATGTCTTTGCTCATGAAGAACCTCTCCAGTTGATCAACTAGTACATTAAGTGATGGTGATCCAGAATCAGTTCTAAACAAGGACGTTGCTTCCTACCACCTCTACATCTAGTCGCGCGATCTTATCGAAGTACTGTCGCTGCTCATGTATGGGCCACCAACTATAAAGAAGTGCTTCGATTGGATGCCACATTGCAACCCAACCAATTATAATGAGACTTACACTCGCGATGTTAACGACTTTAGGGGCAAATTTTATCGAGTCAATAAACTGCGCTACGCTGAGACAAACGACGAGTGTAGCGAGGCCAATCAAAGAGAAGTAGCGAGCCGTCCGATGTCGTTTGCGCAATTTAGATTTTGCCAGCGCCGATTCATATCGAAAGTATGCTCTTATTGCGTCGCGAATAACGAGGCTGTTTTCGGGCCTCAGATCATCAACGTCGGAAGTCACAATCCGGAGTTTCATTCTGGTTCGAAGAGGGAATTCTTCGACGGCGCTAACTAAATAGATCACGAATTGCGGATCAAGATCCCGCTCCCGAAAGGGTGCAGGATCGCGCTCATTGAAAAGCTGACGCGAATTTTTGACACCAACCTCAACAATGAGATTATCTTTTTCACGCTTGTATCGGTCCTGCCTTTGTTCGCTGCTCATCCATCGATCCAACCGTAATTTCTACTTTTTATGTTTCATTCCCTTCTGCATGCCATCTCCCATTTCCATTCCTGGACAGGAACCACCCATGAGCGATTTGCATTCCTTATGAAGGGCATCATGACACTGCATAAAATCCTGATCCGACCGTAGACAAGTCGCCATCTGCGCATGTGCAGCAGCCATCTTCTCGCGGTCCTCTTTGCTAGGATTCATCGTCATCTTAGACATATCATGAGGTGCAGCAGAGTCAGCAGCCCAGGCCGGCAAAGCGACGTTCGTAAGTGCGACTGACACAAGAAAAAAAATTGCTTTCATAAATTCTCCTCGATTAAAATTTTAAGTTAGACGTTGTTGATGACATATCTATTCTGCAGGTGCTGATTCCCAGCATTGCGTAAAGCGGGCACCAGCCGCTCAAGCCAGTCGCGACGGGAATAACGCCCAGCAAGAACCAAAGACTGCTCGGTCCCCAGAATGCAAAACTCATTAGAAAAAGTCCAGCGGCCACTCGTAAGCTTCGTTCTATGGGATGAATATTTGTTTTCATAATGCTCCCTCTATTTAAATTGAGCCGTGAGAAAACAGGACAAGCCACTTGCCTTTATAATCAGCAGGTTTTCGTTTTCCGTGCGTTGTCTTCCCGCCGAAATCAGAACGCGAACCAATATCAATATTAGGTGCAAAAAAAAGCCCAGGGCAGGCGCGGTCTTGAACGATCTGACGAATGTCAGAGGGCGTGACGCCCCAAGAATACTCATTTAGGACGATAATACCCCCGTTAGTACGCGAAGATTCTATGTAGGGAATAGACTAGCTTCCTCACTTTTGAATCATGGATTCTGTAGTAGACGAAAAGACCCCGCTTTTCCGAGGCCACCATGCTCTCAAGCCTCATCAGTTTCAGAAACTGGGATATTGAGGACTGAGACCCACCGCAAAGTTCCTCCAATTCACCCACTGTTTTCTCTCCCTCTACTAAATAGCATAAAAGCATTAGTCTTTGTGGGTGGGCGATAGTCTTCAAAATTGC
>JAYWAE010000253.1:0-12613 GCA_043782715.1 Pseudobdellovibrionaceae bacterium
ACCGGCGCACCCGCGTTCGCCTGCGGTGTGCACACGACTGCGATCCAAGCCGTTGAGAAAACTCTGACCTCCGCCAACATCATCGGCACCAAGCCCGACGGCACGCTGGATGATGGCCGCGACAACATCACCAATAATTATTCTGAATTGCGCATTCCGAATGCGGATTCCCCGGGGTTCACGCTTGAGGAAGTCAAACGTGTACGCGCTTGTACGGGATATTTAATAGTTTTGAATGCTCAAGGCAAAATGATCCGTTCGTCTTCCGCAGAACTCATTGAAAACAACATGACCATCATGACGACTGCGCACTCCTTTAAAGATAAATACGGAAAAGATTTTCCTGCCGGCGCGACTTTTTACTTTCAGAATCAAGAAGAGCCTTATGTCCGCGTCGAGCTCGCGGGACTGCCGGAGCGAACCGGCAATTTGAACTGGGCAGTTGTGGATGACCCGAACGACTACGCCGTGGCCCACCTAAAGTCGCCGGTGAAGAGCAAATATGCCCGCCCGTTCGCAATTTTCACGGGGACCATGGCAGAGAACTCGCGATTTGTAACAGTGTCTTCGTATCAAGATGTGAATTTTCCGCATGACCCGGGCAAAAAAATCGATCCGTCAATTCCGGTCACGCAGGTGGCTGAAGTTCCACCGCTCGACAAGGACACCCCGAACCCATGGCCGCCTGGATATTACACGACGGCAGATCTTCAGCCGGCGGCTTCAGGGGGCGCTACTCTTGTGCGTGTGAATGGTGAGTTGATGTATTCAGGAATCGCCGTTTCGTCTGGGCGCTCTGAAGAAATTCCGGGTATGCGGTCTATGAACGGGCGCCCCTTTAGCGTCGTGGACCATAGTTACTCGTATGTTTTAGGAATTGCGGGTGGGTTTAAAGATGCCATCCTTGCTGTTCGCGCCACTACGCCGGCCACGAAGGGCCTCATCTTCACTGAAACTCCACTGCAGTAATTTTGTCTCAATTTGAGACAGGACTTTTCGCTGCTTTTCTATACTTTAGTCTAAAGATATTCTCAAAACGCGACGATAAGTCTACGTGCTCAAACAAGCTCAATGGCTAGTCCCTTACCTCTTGGCTTCGCTGCTTCCCGGCGCTTATGCGTCCGATTACACAGTGGTCTACACCACCTGCTTGAATAACCTTTCGGATAGTTACCGGCAGGAATGCTCGGCAAGTTACATGGCAGTTAATTTTTCGCCATCTACTGTCGATCCTTCTCAGTGGGTAGATCGGTGTATCGCGGACAAACAGGCCAACAGCCCGGGCGATGTAAAAGCCTGCCAAGAAGAAGCAAATAAGGCTTATATGCCCAGTGAGATAGGCAGTAAAATCGGGGACAATTGTACGCCCGCGCCCGGTACCTCTTGTGACACTCTGGTTCAGCCCGTGGCAGCCGTGCCGCCCAAGCCGAGAATAAAGCCATTTGGATTGGGCATACCCAAGGCCGCAACCGCGCCAGCGCCGGCACCGACCACGCCTACCAAAGCAGCGGCCGGAACGGCGCCGAAACAAACTCCACCTAAATCCACGGCTCAAGTTGCGGCCGACAAGACTGTCGCCAAGGCCACCCAATCGGCGACGCATACGGCGCCGCTTGAGCCCGCGACGGCGCAGGCCGAGGCGCAGAGCGATTTGTCGATGTGCGGGAGCGCTTCGAGTTCGGCCACGAGCTGTTGCAACAATCCGATGGCGTGTATGAGTGCACAGGAGCGCCAGAGTTTCAGCACCAACACCAGCGGCGGCGGTGGCTTGTCGGGCTCGTGCAGTTCGATGAGCCAATTGGGCAGTACGAGCACTGCCCTCAACAATCGCCTTTCTGGAATCTGCGCCGGCAGTCAGCAGGCTTGCTACTCCGCCTGCGGCCAGCTGATTAGCAAATATCAATCGCTCGCCGACAGTTGCAACGGTTGCGCGAGCCAGAGTATTTACGAACAGACTTTGAGTGAACTGAGTTACGGGCGCAACTCTTGCTCGGCCCTGCAAACGCAGGTCAATGCCTTTGCCCGGCAAGCGGCGGAAGGCAATGGCGGCGCGACTTCCGGAGACAACTGCCAGAAGTCCGCCGGCACTCCCGGCGGCATGCCGAGCAGCTTGGGTGGGCGTGCCGATAGCACGCTTCCCTCGGCCTGCGAATCGGATCCCAATGGTCCCGCGTGCCGGGGAACTGCGCAGGCGCGTCTGCAAGATTCGGCAGGCGCGGGTGCTGGATTTCAAGAAGTGGGCTCCAATACCAAACCAAATTTCAATCCGGCCCCGATGGCCGCGCAAGGCGCTCCCGTGTTGCCCGCGTTTCGTGGCGACACGGCTCCCAACAAGGCCAATGTGGTTGCCAACAATTCGGGCGGTGCGATACCGGGTCAAGGCGACTCGGGTGGCGGCGCGAGGCTCGATTCCAAAACGCAAAAAGGTGGCGTGGTCGCGAGTTCGGGTCCGAATACGGACATCCTGCAAGGTGACCGCTCGGGTGGCTATTCTCAGCCGGCAGGCGGGAATGGGTCTGGTTTTGAAAATATGAATGGTGATTATTCGGGTGACCGCCGCTCCGGCTCGCGTGGTCTCGCTACGGCCTCCAATGCGGTCGGGATGGATCTCAAAAAGTTTCTCCCGGGCGGAAGTCTTGATCCCAACCGGCATTTGGCGGGTCTGGCCAAGAATGCGGAGATCAATGGAAAAGCAGAAGACATATTCCAGATAATTTCGAATAAGATGGTAGAGAAATGCAAACTCGGCGTCTTGTGGCGCTGCGA
The DNA here is from genome assembly GCA_043782715.1 of Pseudobdellovibrionaceae bacterium. Lineage (GTDB taxonomy): Bacteria > Bdellovibrionota > Bdellovibrionia > Bdellovibrionales > UBA1609 > JALHOQ01. The sequence goes on from JAYWAE010000253.1 coordinate 2,767, forward strand.
ATGAGGGACCGTATGGGCAAACTAAATAAAATCATTTTATGCGCGATGCTGACTATCGCGGGTGCGCAGAGCTGGGCGGATTCGACGGCCGACTTTCTGCCGCCGCCCCCACCGAAGCCAGCAACCGGCCCCGGCTCAGGAGTCAATGAATCACCTGGCATCAATCCCCAGGCCAATCAGGCGCAATCGAAAGAGAGCGGCGCTTCGGCCATGAACATGCTCGCCGCTGCAGCGTTGTTCGCGGGCTGCTTGGCGTCCAATCCTCCGAACATGCCCCTTTGCATGATGGGCGCGCTGGCGGCCATGCAGAGCGGACACGATGCCGGTGCTGCGGATATGTCGGGCATGACGGCTCTTGCCAGCACCAAAGAAAAAGCAAATCCGGCGTTTGGCGATGGCAAGGGCCAGTACACGGACCCCACCGTCAACGCCGGGATGAAGGCGTTGAAAGACGGCGGATACACGGTTACCGATACGGGCATTCGCCATCCCGATGGATCGACGACTCCGGCATCAGCCTTTGATTCGCCGGCCGCGATGGCGGCGGCAGGTATAGACCAAAAAACGATCGATTCCGCCAACAAAGCACTCGCGGGTGTGGATGCGTCGGGCGCTACGGGCCCTAAAGTTTCAAGCGTCGGCGTGAGCGAAGGCGGCGGTGGCGGCGGTGCGGCTAGCGGCGGCAATTACGACGCCAATGGCAACTCGTACAATCCCTTCCGCTTGAGCGCCTTACAGAAAAGTCAAATGGTCGCAGGCAAGACGGTGATGTTCGACGGCGAGCCGATTGGGGTGAAGGGACAAAACCTTTTCGATATGGTGCACGTGGCCTATGAGCGCAAAGCGCAGAGCAATCACTTTCTCGGCGACAATGGCGACGGTTTACGCGCGCCCGCGAGTGTAGAGCCGACCCGTCCGGCTGTAAAAAAAATTAAATGACGACCTCGGCGCGATGGGCCGCGCCGCTGATCACCCGCGCTCCCGGTAGCACGACGCTGCCGGTGAGATGAGCAGAACTCTCCACGCGCGCGTCGCGCCCAATCACTGAAAAATCGTCGAGTTTGACCCCGGCTGCGACTTCGGCGCCGGCATCGATCAGTTTGAGAGAATTGAAATCACTCTGGGCACGATACTCAGGCGCAAAGCGGTCCAGAAGTGAGCGCAAACTCTCGGCATAGCGTCCGCCTGCGCGTAACAGTTCCAAACAGCTGCGCGTGGCGGCCAGATATTCGGCGGCGTTGCCGGTTTCAAACCAGTGCATTGCGTCCACTCGGTATCCGAGCACGCGCTCGCCTTTTGCCATGGCTGCGGCGAAGACATCGTAGAGAATATTCGACGGCCCGTCGGGCAGGTAATCCCAAATCCGGCGCGAAACAAACATGATCGAGGCGTAGTGCAGGCATTCGAGGTAGTTACGCGCCGGCTCTTTGCCGAAGTTGGAGACTTCGCCATACTTGTCGAGCCAAACGCCGGGGATGCGCGTGCCGACGCCTGCGAGCGGACAGACCAGTAGCGTGGCGAGGGCGCCTTCGCGCCGGTGAAAGCGCAGCATCTGCTCGATCGTGTCGGACTCTTCGAAAATCACCACGCCATCACCGTTGGCGACCGCAAATGTGTCGTCCCACTGCAGGTGGAAGCGCGCGTTCCAAATCCCGCCGCCGCTGCCGAGAATCGCATCCTCGTGCGTGAAATGCAGCTGGCTGGTGGGCTTGACCACGTGCATGGCGGCGGTGCGGATGCTGTCGGGGAGATGGTGCGTGTTGAACACGACGTCCGTCAGGTCGACCGTGTCGAGCCAATGGTACGGGAAAGCCATCATCGGCATGTTGAGAAACTCAATCGCCGGCTTGGCGCGTTTGAGCGTCAACGGGCGCAGGCGCTCACCCAGCCCGGCGGCGAGAATCAAACCGCGCATAGGGCGTCGTAATTCTTTTCGAGTAAACCGTGTTGGTTGAGTAGGCGCGTGAACAGCGGATAGCGATTGGATTCCTCGAGCGTGCGCGCCACCAGCTGCGCGGTGTGTTTGATGTATTTGAGATAGCGCGTGTCATTGCGCATGTTGAAGAAGCTGGAAAAGCTGCCGCAGGCTTTGAAACAGCGTTGAATGGTTTGGATTTTAAAAATGTCTTCGAAATCCGGCCGAATGCAGCCTTTAGGACCGGCGTCCCTCGCCTTGTCGATGTAATCTTGTTTAATCTGCGCAATGCTCTCGGGGCTTAGACCGACATAAGAATCGTGCACCAAACTGACCAGATCGTATTGCAGGGGTCCGAGACGCGCGTCTTGAAAGTCGATCACGTAAATGCGGCCGAGTTTGAGCATCAGATTGCGCGAGTGGTAGTCGCGGTGGCAGACGAACTTGGGTTGCTGGTCGAGCGTTTCACAAATGGAATGAAATTCAGCCTGCAAGGTCTTCTGCTCCGCCTCGCTCAATTGTATGCCGCCGACTTTCTCGAGGAAGTGTTCGCGAGCGTAATTCATCTCCCACATGAATTTGGCCGTGTCGAACTGGATCTGTTGGCACACGCTTGGCGATTTCGCCGGCTTGCTGGCAAGAAAATGAATTTTAATAATTTCATCGACCGATTGTTGATAGTAGGGAAACGAAGTCTGTTGATTTTGGTTTTCCCAGAACTTGCGCTCCAACGTCAAATCACCGAGGTCTTCGAGTAAGACCACGCCTAGCTCGGGCGCCCAAGCTTCCGCGCGCGGTACGCGAATGTCGACCGTGGTGAAGTGCTCGAGCACATTGAGGAATGGATAGGCCTTGGGATCGGGGAAGGGCTCCCAACTCATCAACACACGTGACTGGTTCTCAAAAACAATCCGGTAATATTTGCGCGTCGAGGCGTCGCCTGCGAGCTGCAAGACTTCGAAATCCTGGGTCGAGATTTGCTGGCCGATGAAGCGATTGATTGCGTTGGAAAGAGTCGAGCTCAAGGGTCCCCCAAGTGTGGCGTCAGAACGGCTTATTGTAACCCAGGCGAATTACAAAATCACGTGCGGGTCCAGGAATGTCTTCATGTTCCGAACGGTAGGCTAGAACAAATTTATGTGTTTGATTGAGCAGATTGAACACGCCCAGACTCGCACTTAGCCCTTTGACCTGGAGCAGATCTTCGGTGCGCAAATTGAGATTTAAGAGAAACACCGGGTTGATTTGCTGTTCAGTGTAAGTGCCTGCGCTCCGGTCAAAGGCGTTGGTGAAATTCGGTCCCAGCAGTTGCGCCGACGGCGTCAGAGTCGAGTTTTCACTCAAGCGGTATGAGAGATACCCGGATATCTTGTGTTGCGGAGTTGCGAGTAAAGCATCGGGATGCCGGTCGACTTTGTAATTTTGCACGTCGTTTTGTGAAACTTTATAAAACGAGTAGCTCGCGCCGGTCGAACCCCAGCCGAGGCGTGATTTGTGTTCAAGTTCGAAGCCGCGGGTTCCTAGATGCGGGGCGGTGATGTAGGAATCCGTGGCACTGACGTAGATGATCGCATCGGTGATGCGTTCGTCGAAAAGATTGAGCGTAACGAGTGAACTGGAGCTGTATTGAAATCCTCCTTCGACCTCGATGTCGTCGGTTTTTTCGGGCTGCAACTTGTAGTGGGCTGTATCAAAGCTGTTGATGTTCGAGATGGAGGGATTGCGATAAGCTTTGCTCCACAAGCCTTTGATGTGCCAACGCCCGAGTTGCCGGGTGAGCGCCAATCGTGGAACAAAGGCGGGATCAAATGCCGAGTGATCCTCATAGCGCGCCCCCGCGGCGATGTTGACCCATGCGGTGTCGGCCATCACTTGCCCAAAGACTGCGGCACTGTGATAGGCAAGATCGCGCGTTCCGACTTTAAACATAGGACTCGGTGAGGCGGCGTGTGCTCGGTCTTCCATGTATTCGCCGCCGAGAAGCAGCGAAAGACTTTCCGTGGCGTCATAAGAAAGTTTGACGCCCGCGGTTTGGCGAATATTGCGCACGTCAAAGAATGCGGCGGGGTCCGTAACCAAAGCTTCATGATCCTTGACCTGCCAAGGCGAGTCGACTTTGTAATTGTAAGAGGGTGTGACATGAAGTTTTGAACCGAGCGCGGCCTCATAGCTAGCCAACGCGCTATAGGTCCAATAGTTGACGTCGTAGGCGCGCGGCAAGGCTTCGGTGCCGTAAATGGAGCGGCTAGGAGCCGTGTAGGTGTCCAAAATTCCACGCACCTTGATCCCATAAGCTTGCACACCGGCGTTCATGTAGAAGTCGCGCATTCTGTTTTCGTAATTGAGGTCGATGGGTGATTCAACACCGGTGCCGGAGTTAAAATTAGAAAAACCGGTAGTCGAGCGGTTGGATCGCTGAGTGGCGGCAGCGAAGTCGACGGCGACCGGCCCCAGTTTTCGACGGCACAAGCCGGAGAGACTTTGATGACTAAATACATTCCCCATGATTGAAGTGGCAGCACTGGTTTCACAATGGTCGGGGCCAGCCACACCTTTGGTTACGATGTTGATCACGGCCAGAGCCGCGAATCCTCCATACATGGCCGAGCCGGCACCGCGAATGATTTCGATCTGCTCGATTTGTTCGATCGCGAAGCGGCCATAGAGCGGGAAATTCCCATACAGGGTTTCATTGATCATGATGCCGTCGATCATGAGCAGGGCTCGGCCCTCGTTGGCGTAAATTCCGCGAACGGCGAGGCCATCGGAGCTGTAGATCTCGCCTGCAATGTGAAAGCCGGGCACGGTGTCGAGAAGATCAACCAAGTCACGGGCACCTATACGTGCGATGTCGTCGGCAGACAACACGGTGACGATACCGGGCGCACTCCGGGTAGTGGTCGCCTTTTGCGATGCAATGGTAGTTTGCTGGCGGTTGAGCAAATCTTCGAGGGTCATGTCTTTTAGTTCGTCCATGGTGGGGTAGTCGGCCCAAGCGGCGCGGCTAACCCCGAGAGAAACTAGGAGCGCGAGCAGCGAAATGAAAATATGCACGTAATGTCCCCAAACGCACAAGGTTTGGAGACAATTTCACTAAGTTTGCGACAGGCTGTCGAGGAAATAGTGAATCAGGCCCTGCTCTTTGTACTCGCGGAACGGGCGTGTGAGTTTGATGTAGGCGCGGGATAGCAAAACTAAAAATTCCAGATCAATCGCGGGCTCACTGCGCAAATCCGAATACGGCACATTGGCACCGACCATCAACAGCGGCCGATCGCCCGAATCTGTTTGCACGAGTTGGCGCAACACACGCTGCTCATCGCCGTTCAATTCTAGAATGCTGGGAATGAAAATGCTGACGGCTCCAAGTTGCAATATCTCCGAGAGATTCAATCTGCAGCTGCGGTCGAGATCTTTGTATTCCACGAAGGCGTAGCGCTGGCTCTGCGAGTGCAATTCAAACGCCATTTTGTGGATCTCACTCGTTTCGGGCGATTCGATCAGGCAATCGAGACGCAGCAACCAGCGTTTGTCGCGAACAGCAGAAAACGGGCCGGCTTTGGGTGAAATCGACCGGCGCATGGGGATCACATTGGACGGTAATTCTTCAGTCACCGAAGCCAGGCGCTCTTGAATAAATACGAGCTCGCGTCGGCGGTCTTCGAGATTGCCGATGGCTCCGAGTACGCCATGGAACATGGCGGAGATCTCCGACTGCTGCTTCTCGGCGAGGGGAGCGCTCGAGCGCAAGCCCCAGACGCCAAGGCTGGAGATGCGGGTGTCGAACTGCATGCCGGCGGCCAATGGGCCTTCCGGCGCTTCCGTCAGAAGCTCCAACTCCATTTTAAGTTTGTTCTCGAAGAACGCGCGTAGAACCCTTGCTGACTTCAGCAAACGGCTGCGCGGAGCCTCGATTTCATAGTTTTCAAGCATGTCGTTACCAACCTGCCTGAACCCAATACAAACGGCGCGCCAGCTTATGGCGAAAGAAAAAGGCCCTCACACCGTGAGAGCCTTCGTTCAACTAAACAAGGTTAGAATTATTTCAACATTTTGCGCTTATCGAGGCCGTATTTTTCCACTTTCATGATCAAGCCAGCGCGAGAAATACCAAGTTCTTTCGCTAGTTTAGACTTATTCCAGCCCGTGCGGCGCAGGCCTTCGCGGATCATATCGCGCTCGAGATCCTCAAGTGCGTCCTTAAGTTTACCATGCAGGCGGGCCCCTTGGACCTTGGTTTTGTCGCCAAGTTCGAGGATTTTGGGCGAGAGCATGTCGGCGGTGATTTTGTTCTCGGCACCCGAGAGCACGATCACGCGCTCCATTTCGTTCTGCAGTTCGCGGACGTTTCCGGGCCATGCGTAATCATAAAGTTTCTCCAAAGCACGCTTGGTGAGAATCTTTTTGATCGAACCGGGGGCGTTGGCGGTCTGCGCTTTGTTGATGAAAAACTCCGCCAAAAATGGAATGTCTTCTTTACGATCGCGCAGTGCTGGAACTGTCAAGTTGATGACATTCAAACGATAGTACAAGTCTTCGCGGAACGTGCCGCCTTCCACCATCTCTTTGAGATTGCGGTTGGTGGCAGCGATGATCCGCACATCCACCCGGCGCGATTCGGTGGCGCCGACGGAAATGAAAGTTCCCTCTTGCAACACGCGCAGCAGTTTCACCTGCATGGTCGGCGAGGTGTCGCCGATTTCATCGAGGAAGAACGTGCCCTTGTCGGCCATTTCGAACAGGCCTTTTTTATCGCGTACAGCGCCGGTGAAGGAGCCTTTCACGTGACCGAAGAGTTCGCTTTCCAGCAAGTTGTCGTTGAAGGCCGAACAGTTTTGAATGATGAAGGCCTTCTCTTTGCGTAACGAATTGTAGTGGATGGCTTTGGCGATCAGTTCCTTACCAGTTCCATTTTCGCCCTGAACCAGCACCGTGCTATCGGCACCTTTGATCTTGTCGAGCATGCCGTAGAGATTCTGCATCGGCTTGGATTTGCCGATCATGTTGTCGTATTTGTAACGGCTGCCCAGTTCTTTGTTCAGTTCTTTGATGCGGTTCTCGCGCGTGGTGATCTCCAAGTGGAGCGTCACGACTTCTTGTGCGACCAGTTCGACCAGCTCCAGGAAATGCTCGCGGTCTTGGTCGTCGATGAAGTTGATTTTCGAAATGGCTTTGTCGATGGTATCGCCGCTGGCGCCAAAAATGGCCATGCGCTCACGCACTTCCGAAATGCGCGACACTTGCGTGCGGTCTTTCATAAAGCCAAGTGCGATGACACAGCCCATGAAATCGTTTTCGATCATGATCGGGATGACGGCCATATCGAAACCGGAGGTTTCCCATTTGCGAACCGAGTAGCGATTGCCGGAGACGCGGACTTCTTCCATCGCCTTTTGCACGGCTTCAGCCAAGCTGGTCAGTGAAGTTTCTTTGCTCAAGAAGGTGCTGACGGCCGGATTGCAGAAGGCGTGGCTCTTGCCGTCAGCGCCGCGCAATTGTCCGCGCTCATCGGTGAAGACGACATCGATGTTCCACCACGAATTCAAAATTTGTTTTAGCTTTTTGATAACGTGTATATGTTCGAACTCGTCCCAATTGATCATGCTCTGACTCCTGTAATATGGGGGAGGCCTTGCCGGGCTCCCGAACTGTCAAAGTTCTTATCGTCAAAAATTTGTACAACTTAAGAGTGACAGGACCTTCGTCCTGTAAACGTGGCATGGGCATCGGCCAGTTCGATCCAGTGGGCTTGCCAAAGCGTAGGTTCAAAGGCGAGTCTAGAGAAAGGGAGACTCATATATGAAGATGCTTTCGCAACTCGCGGTGTTCAGCTTTCTGGCGCTCTTTGCTTTTTCAGTCTTCGCCGAAGACGGTGATTTCGGTGACGATCCTCCCCCCGCAACCACTCCCGCCACAGACGTGACCACGCCTCCGAGCGAGGCTGGCGACTACAACAAAGAGCTGACCGATGCCGCCGGCAAAGAAGAACCAAAAGTTCCGGAGCCCGAGGCACCCAAGAAAAAGCCGGATTTGATGAAGCAGGCGCACGACAACGCAAAAGCAGATGCGGCCGCGGCCAAGAAGTCGAAGGCTAAAAAAGATAAGAAGAAAAAAGACAGCGGCAAGAAAGACAAGTCTTCGACGAAGAACAAGTCTGCGAAGAAGGACAAGTCAAAGAACGAAAAATCGAAGAAGGGCAAGAAGGACAAAAAGTCCGCCGCGAAGAAACCCGGCAAAAAGAAGAAGCCGGCCGGGTCGATCGACGACAGCCCGTAAGCGGAAGCTAATCCGTAAGCCGAACACTGCCCGTAGGCCGAACATTGTCCGTGGCTTGAATTGGGCTCGTAAGACAATCAGAGTCGCAAAGGCTAGATCCGACCTGAACTTCCGTACCAGGTCTATCCGGTGTCCTGTCCTTTTTGGCTATGGCCACCTCGGTTAGATCTGCCCAGGTAATCAATCGAAGATTTGCAGGGGCTTGCCCTTCTACGGTCTAACCCATTTCGGTCAGATCTGTTTAAGGGTTCATGCTGAGATTTTCCATCCAAGTTCACTGAGGTTTGTTTGAGGCGGTTTTGTCTCGGTACAAATTGGACGATCCTAGCCAAAGCCAACTTTCCGCGTTTCACGTCCAATCCAGTCTTGGAATACATCGGATAGCTGGAATTTAACTTCGCGGTAGTCCACAGTGTTTGGCCAAGCATGTGAATAGCGGAACCACGTCGGCGGCGGACCGCAATTGCCGCCTCAAATTAGAAAAACGAAGCGGCGCTGGCCAAGTTGCAAACAAAGGCGAGAAAGAAAATCGCAGTCAGCTCGGGCAGACTCAATGAGTAAAATTTCATAACGGGCTCCAGTGTTCGGCGACCTATACCCTTTAGAAGTGCAACCCTCGGGCCCCCGAAAAATGGTCTGGGCCCGCTCACGGCAGTTCCGCGCCGGCAGGGGCGTACAGGGTATTGTCCCTGACCAATCGTTCAACACCATATGAAGCGAAAATAATTAGAAGTTTTTAATACTTACAGCCGCGACTGGAGCTGAAAGAAGCGGTGGTAGGCGCCTTTGGCGACCATCAATTCATTGTGATTGCCCTGTTCGATGATCTCGCCTTTGTCCATGACCAGTATGCGATCGCATTTGGAGATGGTCGAAAGGCGGTGGGCGATGACCAAGGCCGTTCGCCCTTGCATCAACGAATCGAGGCCACGTTGCACTTCGACTTCGCTTTCGGAATCGAGCGCGCTGGTGGCTTCGTCCAACACTAGAATTGGTGCATTTTTGAAGATGGCGCGTGCAATCGAGATGCGCTGTTTTTCCCCGCCCGACAAGCGGCTGCCGCGATCGCCGACTTTGGTGTGGTACACTTCGGGTTGGCTTTGGATAAAGTCATGCGCATTCGCCAGGCGTGCGGCGGATTCAATGTCGTCGGCGGGCTTTTCGAAATCGCCCGACCAAATATTGCGCCCAATACTGTCGGAAAATAAAAACACGTCTTGCGTGACCAATCCAACATTGGCGCGCAGGTCGTTGAGATCGATTTTATCGATGGGGACGCCGCCGATTAAAATTTCACCCTCGCTGGGATCGAAAAAACGCGGCATCAGATTGATCAGCGTCGACTTGCCCGCGCCGCTGGCGCCGACCAAAGCCACTTGTTCGCCCCGGCGGATTTTCAGATTCACGCCGCGCAAAACCTCGAAGTCTTCGTAGCGGAAGGTCACATTGCGAAATTCGATCTCTTCCCAATCGGCGGGAAACGGCCGCGGTTGTGAAGGCTGCGGCACCACATTGGTGCTTTCCAAAATTCCGTTCAGGCGCTCTAGGGCCACACTCGACTGTTGCAAGCGAATGATCGCACCTTGCACTTTTTTGCCCGAGTCCGAGAGAAAGGTCACCGCCGCGAGAAAACTCAAAAAGCCACTTGTACCGAGA
>JAYWAE010000254.1:0-4736 GCA_043782715.1 Pseudobdellovibrionaceae bacterium
TATTGCGCTTTGCGATCCGCATCCATTCCGCGCACGATTTCGGATTCCCAGCGCCAGCGCGAGCTGATCGAATAATTTTTCGTCTGCACGGTTTCTAAATTGGTGATGGCTTCCAAATATTTGCTGTCGGCACGAGCGCCACTGATAAATCGCTGGTCAAGGAGCTGCTGCAAATGACCTGAAACCTTTACCACCACGAACCCGTAAAGTGGAATGCCAGCGAATAATATGGCCAGAAAATAGGGGTGAAACAGGTAAAGTGCAAAACCGAATACCGCAATAGACAAGAGATTGACCATGAGTACGAACGACTTGCCAGACATAAAGTCTCTGATCTTTTCCAGCTCATCGAGACGCGAGAGAAAGTCGCCGGTGCGCCTAATGGCAAAATAGCTTACGGGGAGAGCCATTGCGTGGCGAAGAAACAGCGAAGTAAACTTGGCGTCAAATTTGGATGCGAAGCGCAGAAAGAGGTAGTCGCGGGCCATTTCGGTAAGGACTTGTACGGTCGAGATCGCTGCAAATCCGAGGAGGAACACCCCAAGCAGACTCGTATTTTTATTTAACAGGACATCATCGAACAAAAGTTGCATGAAGAGCGGATAACCCAGGTTGAGCAAAAACAAGAAGAGCACGGCCACACCCGCGCGCGCGAGCTCCCATTCCTCGCCTTTGAGGAGCACCCTGTAGCGCCAGAATCGGAGAGTCTCGTTTTTAAGGCTACTGAAGTCGGCATTGGGTTTGAGGAGCATAGATATGCCCGAATACGAGCGCTGAAATTCTTCCCGTTCGATACGTAAACGGCCGATGGCGGGATCGCTCACCAAAACGTAATCTTCGTCGACATGATAGACGACGATGAAGTGATGGGCCATGAGCGAGATTGCCGGCAGACGCAGATCAGCTAGTCCCTCGAGCTCCACCTCTACGGCAGCACTATCCAGCCCAACTAGCCCTGATACACGGTCTAAGTCGGCAAGTGAAGAACCGTCGATCGACACACCTAACATTCCGCGCAGGCGTGCGACCGAGATTCGCTTTCCATAGAATCTTAACACCATCGCCAAACACGCGGCACCGCAGTCCATTTGATCGTGTTGAACTATCAACGGAAGGTCGTTCAAGCGCGTTCGGCGCTTGGCCGTCGTAGAATCGACGGCGAATTCATCATCCGTATGCTCGTCGTCGTCTTCCGCGTCTTCGTCGTCGTCTTCCTCGCTCTCGTCTAGATCTTCGCCGTCCTCTTCAACTGGGCCCACAGCGTGCAATTCATCGGCGGGATCCGCATCCAATCCACCCGCAGCAGCTAGTGTGTCAAAAGCATTTCTAATCAAGTCGGCGTCCACCACTTCTTCCCAGTCGCCACGCTCGATCAACCAGCAGAAACCCGGCGCCCTGGGCTTGACGCTCGCACATTCACCACCAACTAACGTGAATACGTCGCCGGCGCGATACAACCTGCCGCTCGTCGGCCCTGCGACTTCCAACTCGCCGCTGTTCACTATGATCAGCCCATCCTCGGGTACGTTGCGGCTGAGCTTGAGGTTGTCGAGCGCGACCAAATTCACGATCGTAGCCCGTGTTTCTTCGGGAGAAAAACCGATCAAATTCAAATCGTGCTTAAAACGTTGAATGGCACGGCTACCGACCATGCGGCGCAGATAGGAACTGAGTTCCTTGTCCTCGGCAAAGGCGCGGTGAAGGATCGCGCCGGGAAAGTGTACGATCTCCACTGGACCCAAGGCTTTCCAAGTGTAGAGCCAACTTTCCGCTTCCTCAACCACCCGACCTAGTTCAAGTGCGCGCCCCTCGTCGACCAAGCCAATTTGATGCTCGCCAGAAAAAAGTCCAACGCGCCCACTGAGCACAATAAATAGGGAGCTAGGCCTATCGGCGCGCGGTATCTGCTCGCCCTCACCGGCTGAAATGATTTTGAGTTTAGGGAGAATTTGCGTTTTCAAAAACCCAGGGGCCAGATGCACTAGCACCGAGCGCTTCATGAGCCGCTCAAGTTTCGCTTTTTTTGCTTTCAATTTGCCGGGGCCGCTCACGAGTGCCCTTCCGCGATGGCGAACTGGCCGCCGAATAGCTCTGCGTAATGCCCATTGCGTGCGATGAGTTCGTCGTGCGTCCCCTCTTCAACAAGGCGCCCCTCACTCAGAACCAAAATACGATCCGCGGCGCGAATCGTACTCAAGCGATGGGCGATGATTACGGCCGTACGCCCGCTAAGGAACTTACGCATGTTGCCAACGACAATCGACTCACTTCCGGCGTCGAGCGCGGACGTGGCTTCGTCAAAGACGTAGATGCTGGGTCGAGAGTAAAGCGAACGAGCGATCGCGATACGCTGTTTCTCACCGCCCGAAAGCCCAATGCCCCCCTCGGCCAAGTGATGATTCATCTCGCGATGAAGATTTTTGACAAAACCGTCAGCCGCCGAAAGCGTCAGGGCCGAGCGAACCCGGGAAATGTTGGGATTGTCTGCTGCATAGGCGACGTTTTCTAAGACTGACCCGGAGAACAATTCACTTTTCTGCAAAACCACGCCAATTTCACGGCGCTTGCATTCCGGTGAGAGAAAATTGACGTCATAACCGTCTAAAAAGATCCGGCCCGAACTTGGCTGAACTTCCCCTGAAATTAACTTGGCGAGAGTCGATTTTCCCGTCCCGCTCTTGCCGACGATTGCGACGGTTTGATTGGGGTAGATCGAAAAACTCAAATCCTCAAAAATTGGACGGCGACTGCCCGGATAGCCGAATGTCACGTGATCAAACTCAATATGCCCCGTCAGTGTGGCATTGAGATCCGAAACTACGCTCTCAGCCGCGGATTCGGACGGCAATTGGAAAAACTCGCTGATCTTGCGCGCGGACGCGCGCACTTCTTCGAGCCGGCCGATTTGCATGGCCAAGATGTGCAAGTGGCCTAGTAACGCCATCATCAGCACATTGATTGCCATAACGTCGCCGATTCCAATCTTACCCTGCAAATGTAAATTGGTGGCGATGTACAAGCAGAGCGCTAGGGCCAACGCCGAAAGCAGATGCAAACATCCTTCAAGCGCGATTTGAAACACACCACTTTGCACGCGCAAGCGCCAGCCGGACAGTTGCACCAGTTCCAGCGCATGGCGGCTCATGGTTTCGGCACCCGCGGCTTTGACCGTGTTAATGGACCCGATCACTTCGGATGTGGTTTGCCGGATACGCGCCGAGGCGTCAAGACGCCTTTCATAGAGTGCTCGTCGGCGCCCCGCTGTCGCGGTCCTCATCAAAGTCAGTAGCACCGCCAACCCGAATCCGATAAATGGAAAGCGAATATCGTAGGTGCCGAGGATAACGGAGAACATAACAATGGCGGCAAGATCGAACGACAAATGTGTGAGCACACGCAAACAAAAATCGGATAGACCGATAAATTCACGCTCATAGGTGCAGAGTTGGCCAAGTGTGACTTTGGCGCTCGTGCGCAGGCGTGTGATCATGCGAAAAAACATCACCTGCAGTTTGAAATCAAAGCGCTGATCGAGCTCAATGCAAATCAGTTCGGCCACCACCGAAAGTACACTTTTGCATGCGAATAGACCGACACCAACCGCCGACAACACTGCAATCTCGGCAAAACGTGCACCTGCCGTCAGACGATCAAAAATATACCCGGCCAGAGGTGGCAGAAACGCGCTCAGGACCAAACCCAGAACCCGTACGCCAAAAAGGGACGTCAGGTGTGGAATGGCCGTAGAAATTATCGCAAACACGATTTCAAATGGCTTTTGTGGCGAGTTCGGCACCCAATCACTGATCGCCGATTCCGCGTAAAAAATCTCGCCATTCCATAGCTTGGCAAAATCACTTTCAGACACGGCCAAAAATCCCTGGGTTGAATCAATCAACCACCATTCGCCCCGGCTCTTCTTGAGCAAAACCGCCCAGCGCGGGCCATAGCCAACAAGAGCCGGAAGCGGTTGGCGCGACAGTTCGCGCAGTGAGCAATTCGCCGCCCGGCAGACATAACCAAATCGCTCGAGAGCTTGCGCCAGCGTGGCATAGGACAAACCTTGCAGACGCAAATCCAATTCGAGCGAGCTCATTTGTACGGTATGCTCGAGAAAGAGAGTAAAATTATGAACGCTGTCGAACTTAGAATTTTCCGGTCCAATGCCAAAGCGAACCGTGCGTTCGTCGGCTGGCGTCTTGAGTGTGGCGAACTCAGGACGGGTCAAATCACGGCCGGGCACCAACACGGGATCCCACTTGCTGAACGAAGTGTTGGCTGGCGCGCGAACCCGCGCTTGGCTGGAAAGGATTAGGGAATCGACCAGCCCGTATTCGCGCAACAAAGGCCGCAGTTTATTGAGGTCGGCACGGTAAAGCGTCGTGTGATCACGCGCGATCAGGCGGTAGGAGTAAGAATAGGGCGCTGATAGTGCTTCGGCACCGAAAAATGCCGCTTCGCTTAAATGTCTGCGCTCGCGTGCGCCCTTGGGCCCGCCGCCAAACTCCAACGTCCCGCTGGAAATCAACCATAGCGAGGGTTGGCTCATGTCGAGCATTTCGCCAGGAGCCAAGCGTATCGGCTCATGATCGATCTGCGCGAAGATACGGCAAATGGAGTCGAACTTGAGGTTGCGATCCGCCAGGACTTCGCGCAGGGCACGCACCGCACTCGAACTGGTCATGAGTTTGAGGTAGCCGAGGACATCGGGATAGCGCGCGAGATGGGCCAAAAAT
>JAYWAE010000255.1:0-4722 GCA_043782715.1 Pseudobdellovibrionaceae bacterium
CTTTTCTCCACCGATTCCGGCAAGTACCACATTGCCCAACAATGGTTCTTGAATATCTTCAGCTTTTGCGCAGATCACTCGTCCAGACCGGCCGGCGAATTTTTCAGGCAATCGTGAGAGTACATGCGCGACCGCGTCGTTGAAGATCACCTCTGTATGGGCGCCTTGCTCAAGCGCCCAAAGGCCGAGAAGACCGTGATCGCAACATAGATCCCAGAGCGGCAGCCCGGGGAGGCAGAATTCGTAAAGCGAGTTCAAGCGGGCAGGCAATGCCACTATGAACCGGCGCTGAGTTCGATGTCGCGAAACAATTTTTTTACAGCCGGGGCATTCGGTAGAAAAACGGGGGCATAGTTGTCGAAGGCTAGAAATTTGATTTCATCGCCAATTGCCTCAGCCATCATCAGGCCATTCCGTCCCGTATCCGTGCCGTCCTTGAGCTGATATTCAACGGCGTAGCGCCATTTGCCGTGTACGAGAAGCACCCGTTCGTTGACAATGCGGACCTTGCCTTTGAAATGAGCAAACAGGAGTTCCTGCCATGGCTTTGCGTCACCGGCAAACTGCACGCTCTTAGGTTTTGCTTGGCTGAATTGATAGACTGCTATTGAGACGTTCTGCATCGACGGTGAATTCAGGTTTAAAATTCCTTCCGCGCCCTGAGCGAATTGGCTGGCTGCGGAATTTGACGGAATGGCGATAAAGCGCCAGTCGCCGAGGCCGGATACGCGCACCGGCGAGGCCGAAGCGCAAGCTCCTACGAGTGCTATCCAAATGAGAATATATTTAGTCATTGGTTTTCCTAACGTGCGATTTCAGAGGCTGAGGTTATATTCGAAATTACGTTGATACCAGTACCGCCGGTGTCGGCGATTTGAATTCTTTTGCTGCCCGTGCGTGAGAGTTTCAAGTTAAAGCATCTCTCGCCCCAATAGTGAGCGCAACCTGTGATGCGCACGGTGTTGGCATCGAACAAGCAGGCCTGGACCGGCGCGGGAAGCTCGAATACCCCGAAGTGACCTCCGAAGTCGGATTTCATCCGAATCTGCGCGGAGCCTCCGGCATTTTGCAGCCAGAATTGACCCTTACCCTTGCGGGCGTCGGCTTCGACGAGAGATTTGGATGTCACGTCAAAGCCGAGGATGTCGTTTGACATTTTTTTGAGATCCGCAAAGCTATTGGTTGATTCCTGATTGCTGCATTGCTTGTAGGCCTGAAGCCGCTGGACGGCCGCAGCTTTTTTCGCTACGAGATCGGCGGCTGCTTTTTTTGCTAAGAGATCGGCAGCAGCCTGGCTGCGGGCGAGGTCGTCGGCGGCCTTTTTTCTATTGGCGGCATCTTGCGCTTTTTTGTGTAAGTCCACGCAAGCGGCGATCGTGCTGTTCGGGTCAATGCACGGATTTATTTGCGGCACCAGGGCGGCTTGGTCTTTGGCCACGGTTTTAGCAGGCGCTTTTGGAGCCACGCCGTCATTGACGTCTACAAATGGTTCAAGCTTTTCATTCACGATACCGACGGGCGTGGGCTTTACGTCTGCCGGTTTGGCGCTTTTGCTATAGCTCGTGAGAAAAGTGTCGAGCGAAGGGTTGTTGGCATTATCGCCTAGAAGCGAGGATGTGGCCGCTGCTTGGGCGGTGGCCAGCATAAGTAGAGAGAGAATCGCGGCTTTCATTGATCTCCTTTGACCCCGTTGCGATCTTGAATTGCAACGCCGGTGCCCTGGTCCCCGAGCCCGTGGGAACAGCTGGCCGCCGCCTCCTTTTCACCTGTCTATTCTGTGGACAGCGCAAATTGTCACCCCTATAACCAAGCCCATGGAATCGTCTTCAGAAAACCGCCTTGGGCGGGAAAAATCACCCTACCTTTTGCAGCACAAAGACAACCCCATTGCCTGGCAGCCCTGGGGCGAGCCAGCGTTTCGCCAGGCGCGCGAGCAGAACAAGCCTGTGTTCTTGTCCATCGGCTATTCGACTTGCCATTGGTGTCACGTGATGGCGCATGAGTCGTTTGAAGATCAAGAAGTCGCCGCAGCGTTGAATCGCGATTTCGTGTGTATCAAAGTGGATCGCGAAGAGCGGCCCGACGTCGACAGTACCTATATGAGCGCCTTGCAGGCGATGTCCGGTGGCGGCGGTTGGCCGATGTCGGTGTGGCTGACTCCGGACGGGAAGCCATTCTTTGCCGGCACTTACTTTCCTAAAATGCGTTTTTTGCAGCTGCTCAGGCGCATCGAAGACGTGTGGAAGAACCAGCGCGCGTCGTTGCTTCAAGATGGCGACCGTTTGATAGCGGCCTTGCGGCAGGAGGAATCTCCTACGCGCGAGGTAGAGCCAGGGACAGCGGAGTTCAAGGAAGTGCTCGCCAGCTACATCACGCATTTTCAACATCACTTCGACGAAACTTACGGAGGCTTTGGACATGCCCCTAAGTTTCCTCAGACCATGAACCTGATGCTGATGATGCGGCAGGATTTTAAAACCGGATTGCGCCAGGCTGAGGCCATCGTCAACACCACTCTTCTGAATATGGTGCGCGGTGGGATTTATGATCAGCTGCGCGGCGGCTTTCACCGCTATTCGGTCGACGAACGCTGGCTGGTCCCGCACTTCGAAAAAATGCTCTACGATCAGGCTTTGCTGACTGTGACTTTGCTCGAAGCAAATGAATTGTACGGCGAGCCCGAGCTGGAGCGGGGCGCGCGTGAGACGCTCGAGTATGTCCTGCGCGAAATGACGCATGCTCAGGGTGGATTTTTCTCAGCCCAAGATGCGGACTCATTGGACCCTGTGAGCGGGCATAGTGAAGAAGGCCATTTTTGCACCTCTAGTTTTGCTGAATTGGCGCAGTCGCTGAATGCGGAAGAACTGGCAGCGGTACGGGAAGTTTACGGAGTCAGCGAAGCTGGGAATTTTGAAGGCCGCAATATTTTGCATCTGCAGGACGGTTTTGCAGGTGACGCAAAGGTGCGCCCCGAGGTCGCCTCGGCGCTTGCCAAAATGGATAAGTTGCGGCGAGCCCGGCCCCAGCCCCACCTCGACGACAAAGTGGTGGCGGCTTGGAACGGCTGGATGATCTGGGCCCTGGTCAAAGGCGCGCGCCATTTGGAAGAACCGCGCTTTCTTGCGGCTGCGCAAAAGGCGATGGCGTTTTTATACGAGGAGCTTTGGCGCCCCTCCGGGTTGATGCGCTTTTGGCGCGATGGCGCCGGCCAGGCCGCCGCGGTGGCCGAAGACTACGCTTCGCTGATCCATGCTTGTCTCGAACTGCACCAAGCCGACTTCAACCCCAAATGGGCGAAGTGGGCGATCGAACTACAGGCCATGATGGAGCAGAAATTTGCCGATCCCGAAGGCGGGCCTTATTTCGCGGGCGATGGCGGGGACCCGCATCTGCCACTGCGCGTACGCGACACTTACGACGGTGTGACCCCGAGTTCAAATTCGATGGCCGCGCTAAATCTGCGCCGTTTGTACCTGCTTACCGGTGACAGCACGTATAGCGCACGCGGCGAAAAGCTGCAGACGGCTTTGTTTGCTAAACTCAAACAGTACCCGTCCGGTTTGGCTTTTCTTGGCATGGCCATTGATCAGAGTCTCAATGAGACCGCGGTGGCCGTGATTCATGGCGAGGGATGGCCACGTGCGACCCATCGCAAGCTCGGCCACGAGTTTCATCCCTATATATTTTGGACTCGCGCCGGCGCCGGTTGGCCGGTGGGCGAGGGTAAGAGCGCGGAATCTGAAGTGATGTACGTCTGTATGGAAGGCCGCTGCTTAAATCCGGCGCGCACAGTGGTGGAAGCTGAACAGCAATTGGTTCGATTTTAGCCTAAAAAATTTTTCCGCGGCTGACAATTAACGGCACCGAGTGACCGGGATCAGCGCGCCATGCGCGCGAAATACCGTTGTTCTCGATATAAACAAACCCCACCTATTCCCGTCCGTGGCATTGGTATTGCTCGATAGTCATTCGGATTGGTGTCTAGCGTGGCCACTGCTTGGGAGCGGTGCCTCGGAACCAAGGTGAGGGAGATATTTATGAAGCGTTCACTTAATATCATTTGCTGGAGTCTCGCGCTGGGCGCCATGGCCGGGTCTATTGCCGGTTGCAGTGGTGGCTTCAAGTCGAAGATCTACAGCGAAAAAGAGATCGCCGCTTACCTCAAGAACCTGAAAAAGAATGAGAATCCCGACGACCCGACGAAGATCGATCCGGTCCCGGAAAAGAAAGAAAACGCACCGGCTACCGTTGTCCTCTCAAACACCAATACCCCGGCCGCCTCATTGTCCAACACGAATGCAACGCTCACGGACTTAGGCAACGTCAACGCTCCGACCAACGACAACGCCGCTGGAAAAGTCATTCCTGAGGAAGCCCCCGCGCGCAATGATTTCGTCGATTCGAATAAAAAGTTGTTGCTGGAGAAAAACACCGCCGCCGCGAAGTTCGTGCATGGTGTGAGCATCGACATCCGTCCCGGCGCAGATGCCAGCGTGGCGGCGTTGCAAATCAGCGTGCAAGCGATCGTCGTGATCACGGGCAACGAGGCTCCGTTGTTGCTCTCCACTCTGAACTCGCCGCTGGCGTACGTGCAAGACAAAGTTTTGCCGATCTCGGTGACGCTACGGGAATCTGAGAAAGACACCACTGGAGTGAACCCGGCCGATAGCGTGATCTTGGCTGCCTCGTGTACCGAAGCCAAATGCGCCGACGTGCAAGTGC
>JAYWAE010000256.1:0-1765 GCA_043782715.1 Pseudobdellovibrionaceae bacterium
TTTTTATTCACCGGAGAGCGAAATCGCCCGCATCGCCTCGTTGTTCCCGCGGGGCCATCAAATGATTTTCTCCGTTCCAGACCTGAAGTCCTGGCTGAAAGCCAAATTTTTTAATGCGCTCATGTTTGAACACTCTTACCTGCTCGACGAAAGTGTTTTATTTTATTTGATGGCAAAGCATGGCTATGAAGCCAAAGGCTCGGAACGCTTTCGTGACCATTCTATTTTTTACTGCTTTCAAAAAGTGAGCGAAAGACAGACCGCGGTGTTGCCCGTTCAGGCGGCCCCGAACGCTGAATTGTTCAAGGCCTACATAGACTACTGCAAATCCGAAACACAGGCGATCGCCGCGCAGATCGCTAAGCTTCCCGCGGATTCAGCGGTGTACCTTTTCGGCGCGCATATTTTCTCCCAGATCCTGTTGCACTTTGGACTTGCAGAAAATAGCCTCAAAGGCGTCCTTGACAATTCCAACGGCAAAAAAGGCAAGCGTCTCTACGGCCATGGACTGCAAGTTTACGATCCCGCGATCATTCGCGACGACGCCAAGCCCGTGGTTGTCCTGAGAGCCGGCACATACAATGCGGAGATTTCAAAGCAACTCCTGTCGCTCAATCCAAGAACCACGATTGTTTAGTAGCCGCTCGTTTTGCCGCTTGCGCTTCCCAGTAACTTTTAGCTTAATTAACCTATGCGCAGGCTAATCGAAAACTACGGTATTTTATTTTTTGGCATCCTATGCGTTGCGGTCCTTGGCTCACAGTTTTGGTGGGTGCAACGTACTTATCATCCAGACGAACCCTGGGCGCTGACTTCCATTTACCGCTATTTCGACTACACTCAATTCAATGTGATCATGCGGCTGTTCGATCGCTTTGGCGGAGAGCACTTCTACATCGACTCCCTCGGCGAGGGTGTTCTGGCTTATCCACTTCTGGGCGTACTCCCGTACGCTGTTTTAGGACTTATCACCGGTCCATTTGGGTTCGTGCTTGGAGATATAACCGCGCTGCTTTGCGCTTTCGCCGCGATTTGGTTCTTGGCCGGGCCGTTGACGCGCACCCGGTGGGAGAGGGCCGCTCTCACTTTCGGTTTTTTCTTCCTCACCAGTTCCTATGTATTTGGCGATCACAGCGAATATGGCGTGATTCAGGGCCTCTGGGGCATGCGCATTCCGCGCCCGATCATGATCGCAGGTTGGTTCATACTCGCGATCGCGATTCTTTCGCGCTTGCGCGAATACCTCAGTCTCAAAAACTTTGATCCCTGGCGAACGGCATTGGCCGCTGTCCCCGTGACCCTGTTGATGAACGGCGATGTCTATGCGTTCTCGACACTCTCACTCGTCTACTTCATGGCCATTTGCTATTACATTGCGCGCGGTGAAGTTGACTGGAAACCTTTGGGGGTCTTCGCCGCCACGGGGGGCGTGATTGCGATTCCTCTGTTCTGGTTTTTCTCGCACTTCCCCGACCACCTCAAGTTCCGTCATGGTGTCTATCCGGTTTTTGATCAGCTTGCGACCATCGAGATTCCAAACCGCGGCCACTTCGCGCTTTTTTTTGCCAGCGTACTTTTGGTCTCCATCCTCTATCGTTTTTTTCGCCGCCGCAATCCCGCGATGGACTTGGTGCTGACGGGCCTCGCCCTATTTTCCGTGAGCTGGCTGGCTTCGATCGTGGTTGGAGGTATTCGCGGCAGCGGAATTCAAGAGTATCACTTTGCTTGGGTTCGTAACGGCTATGCCGGTTTTGTGGTGGCCGCA
>JAYWAE010000257.1:0-4707 GCA_043782715.1 Pseudobdellovibrionaceae bacterium
TTGTTCAATGCGCCTATCAGCGCGGATCTCCGGAATTTCAACACTCCATAACACCAAATAACGTCGTCGTACTTCGTGAAGGCAGAAAATTTCCTTCGCTGTGGTGTTCACGCATTATCTTCCGGCCTAGAGGGGTACGGCAGACCGCCTCGTGTTCTTGTTATTAGCTCGAAGCGTTCCATCGTTCTAAAGATGGCTTCGCGCTCGGCCTTTCGTCTTTCATATTCACTTACTGTGCCAAGCTGGGCCACTTTGATGGCGCCCTTAGCGGCTTCATAAAAATTCTTTCTTTCCTGTATCGTGTGCTCATGGAAGTTTTCTCGCTCAAATTCTGCGGAAGTTCTATAATTCAGCTGCTGTCGCCTGCGGCACTCAGTGAGGATTTTATTGGCTTTATCCGGAGCAACCTTCTCCTTAATTAAGCCCTTAAATTCCTTCACCGCATTTTCGCATGAACCATTGTGCTCAGGTACATATGGCAAATTTCGTAAATGCACGATCATGTTTTTTTCAAAAAACTGACGAACACTCTTCGAACAAAATTGTGGCCCATTGTCTGAACACATTACTAACGGCAAACGCTTCCTAACCTTTAAATTTTCAAGTACGACAAGCGTATCCGCTGATTGCAAATTTCCATTACAAACTCGCGACTCAACACTTAAACTTCCGCGGTCCCTGTACACGATATGATCCTCTCCTTTCCGTACGGTTGCTCCGTCCATCGTTGCAACCGTACCTGTTCTTTTTACCTTTACTCGCACGCGCACAGCGCTCTGTACTGCCTCGTGACGCTTTTTCTGGCGCTGCTTTAGCTCTGCAACCATCCACCTAACAACTCGAACACGGACCTTGCCCTTAAGCCCATTCACAACAGGCCTTGAACCTGGATAACCTTGACGCTTCCATTCACGCGCTACTTTTAAGCGCTCAGACAAAGTTACAACCTTCGCCACTGGGCCTGGCTTCACTAATTCATCACGCAAGCTTTGCGACTGCCAGTTACGAAGCGTTCGCTCCGTCACCATCAGCAGCTCCGCTAATTCCGTTTTGCTCATCCAAGGCTTGCTTATCAGCGCTTTGCCGATTTTTCTTCTTAGCTCGGCTGGATACCTTTGTGACGTCATCCTTGACTCCCACACATCTCATCCCAGGCATCGTCCTCATGACCTTAATCAAAAGATTTTGTGCCTCGATTTTTGTTGTTAAAGTTTCTATTTGCTTCTTTAACCCAACGATTTGCTCTGCGTCTGTACTTCTCGCCATTTCATATCCCTTCTTCTTGCGCACTCTTGCTTGCGCTAAACATCCTGCCATCATCCCGGCCATGGCTTGATTCTCCATCTGCCAAAACCTCACCGGACTAAGACCCAATATCTTCGCAGCCTCCGATTTTGTCTTCATTCCAACCCATGACTCTAGCATTGTCATCGCCATTTGCTTTGCAACCATCTGATCCGCCTCTGTCGCCTGATCCCACAACCCCCGCACCGGGATCGCTGGGAACTTGAGCTTCGGATTCATGACCGCTTTTTTGATCACGCGTGGTTTCTTGTTTGCTATCAGCACTTCGCTCGATTGCGTACTCACTGACACTGACTGCTCCTGATTCAAAATCTGGTTCTGCATTATTTTCTCCTCGTAAATCTTCCTTAGTTAAATAAAATCCACCACCCTTGCCATGGAACGCGATTCGCTGATCGCCAACTTGCCCAATCAAAAATGCGGGCGCCTGCGGAAGTTCATTCAAACTTAATCTTAAGGAATTGGCCTCAACACTTTTCTCGATCACTTCTCGAACCTCCTCAGCGATTCCAAAAAAACGGTCCGCAGGAACAGCCCCATCCAGCCCCTGATGGGGCCTCTGGTGATTGTAGTGATCTATAAAATATTTAAGCCTGACCCTGGCCTCTTCCAGATCCTGCGGCTTGGCCCTCGTCCAAAATTCATTGCCAATCGTTTCCCAAAAACGCTCACACTTGCCTAGCGTCTGCGGGTGATGCGCACGCGATACAACGTGCTTGATGCCTTCCTTCTCTAATACCTTCTCTAGTTCAGACTTTCCACGCCACGCAAAGTACTGCCGACCCTGATCCGTTAAAACCTCTTGAGGCTTACCAAATCGGACGCATGCATCTTTGAATGCATCCAGTACCAGCTCCGCAGTCTGACGGCTCTGTAAACGCCAGCCCACGATGTAGCGCGAGTGATCGTCCATAAATACCGTCAAGTAGACGCGCATGCTAGCCGGACCAAGAGTAAATTGAGTGATGTCACTTTGCCAAAGTTGCATAGGCCGTGCGCGCTCAAACCGGCGCACCTTTTCTGAACTTCGCTTTTTCTTACGCGGCTTTTTAGCTAGAGCCAAACCCTCCGCCGTCACTGTCTTTCTGATCGAACCAGTTGATACCTTGACGCCACGGAATCGGTACATCCAGTTCTTGATCTTCTTTAGACCAAACTCAGGATCTGATTTCTTGATTTTAATTATCTCATCTTGAACTTGCTTTGGAACCTTCATCCCTAAGCGCTTGTCGCCAGCCTTGGCTCCGCCATTCATCAACCCATCGGAGCCATACAACTCATACCGAGTTAGCCACTTCTGAAGCGTTGACAGACCAACGCCCCAAGCCCCAGCAAACTGCTGGATCGGGATCCCGGACTGCAAATAAGCTTCAACGATCTTCTTACGCTCAACTGGCGTGAACCGTTGAAGCTTAACATTGCCACGCTTCCACAAAAGCCAATTGCGGAGCGTGCCCGGATTTAGATTATGCTCCTGAGCAAAGCTTGCCTTATCAAGCCCACTCGACTCAAACTGAGCAAGTAAACGCAGTTTCTCTTCTTCTGTAAAATCAGTCGACTTTCGATTCAACCCTGTCACAAATATCTCCAATGCACCATTTTGGCGCCTCAATGGAGACAATCTACGCGCTTAACCCTGGTCTAGGTTTTCGGAAAGCAATTCGTTGCACCCAACATCCGCAATATTTGGTGGTGTTCATGTCCGACGGACAACCCACCGGAGCCAACGATCTTGCGCAGAATATTCTGTCTCAGATCTCGACACTCATCGGTCTCTCTCCGGGAAATGTTTCGTTTAACACCGTCTACTACGGCACGGGCGATGCGACCGCGGCAGGGCTCCTGCGTGAAATGTCCGTCCGTGGCAAAGGAAATTTCTTGAACACGAACGCCAATCCCAGCGGTCTTGATTTCAACATCAGTGATTTAATCAATGTCCCGTGCCCATGATTGATACTTTCTAAATAATCTACCGTCTTACACGAATGTCCCCGCTGCTTGCGGCGTGGGATGAAAGTGGTAGTATTGATTGCAATCATTTTAATTCAAGTTTATCAGACGGTTTCCGGGGAGCATTTATGTTTTTTAGCTATGTCATAGTAAGCGCACTGGCTTGCCAAACCTTGATGGCCGACGAGCAGGCCGCCAACATTCATCTTCAATCGACTGTTGTCAGTCAAGAGCATGGCGCTTTCTCAAGTTCTTATTCTGGCCGCAATAGCTTGAGTTCAAGTTACGACAATCAAACGAGCATCACTTGGACGATCTACGGCGGTGTAAGAATTGGGAAAAACGCTGAGTTTTATATAGATCCCGAACTTGCCGGTGGAAGTGGCTTTAATAAGACGACGGGTATGGCGGGTTTCCCCAACGGAGAAATCTACCGGGTTGATGACCCGGGTCCGAAGTGGAGTTTAGCCAGGCTCTATCTGAAGCAGTCCTTCGGATTCGGCGGCGACCAAGAACAAATCAAAGACGATAAAAATCAGCTATCAGGACACACTGACGTCCGTCGATTCACTGCTATCGCGGGAAAGTTTGCACTCAATGATTTTTTCGATAGCAATTCTTACAGCCATGATCCGCGCATCCAATTTTTAAATTGGGCGCTGATGGATTATGGCGCTTGGGATTACGCCGCAGATACCAAAGGTTACTCCTGGGGATTATATTTGGAATTAAATCAGCCAACCTGGGCAGTGCGATTCGCGTCAGTGATGGTCCCGCTCAAAGCAAATCAGATGGAAATGGACAAGAACTTCCCGGCGGCTCGTGGGGACAATCTAGAATTTGAGTATCGGTATTCGCTGTCGGGCAGGCCTGGCATTTCTCGATTCCTGGTCTATGAGAATCATGCCAACATGGGAAATTACCGCAGGACGATCAATACGCCCGCATATAACATGGACGTCGCCCAGTCGCGCTCAATGAGCGTGAAATACGGAATTGGATTCAACGTCGAGCAGGCTCTCACAAGCGATTTGGGTTCATTTTTTAGAGCCGCTTGGAACGACGGCGTTACGGAATCTTGGGCCTTTACGGAAGTAGATCGATCGTTAAGCATTGGCCTAAGTCTGAAAGGAATAAGCTGGAAGAGAGAAAACGACATCATGGGATTTGCTCTTATTGCAAACGCACTATCCAATGATCATAGGGATTATGTCGCGGCCGGCGGCACGGGCTTCATAATCGGCGACGGTAAGATAAAATACAGTCCTGAAGAGATCGGCGAGATTTATTACCTGTGGAATTTGCAACCGGGTTTGGCCGTTACGGGCGACTTTCAATTTGTCGAAAACCCGGCCTACAACGCGGATAGAGGCCCAGTGTCGATTGCTTCGATACGCTTGCACTACGAAATGTGAAGAGGCAAGCGGCTCTGAGTTAAGGCCGTCCGCTTGC
>JAYWAE010000258.1:0-4696 GCA_043782715.1 Pseudobdellovibrionaceae bacterium
GCCCCAGTGCCTTTGGAGTTGGCGGAAAAGTTCATCGAAAATGTTCTGGGATATTTTCAGTTGCCTCTTGGCGTGGCCACTAACTTCGTCATTGACGGCAAAGCTTACGCTATTCCTATGGCGGTCGAGGAGACTTCGATCATCGCCGCAGCCTCGAAGACCGCGAAATGGGTGCGCGAATACGGTTCGATCCGCACCGAAATGGTGGGGCGTGACATCATCGGGCAAATTCAAATCGCCAAAGTCATGAATTACCCACGCTTGGTCGAGATGGTCAAAGCCCGCGAAGTGCAGTGGATTGACAGCGCCAATCGCGAAGTCGCAGCCGGTATGGTCCGGCGCGGAGGTGGCGTGCGCCGCCTAGAAGTGCGCAAAATTGAACGCGGGGATGGCGGCCATATGGCCGTGATCCACGTTTACGCCGATCCATGCGACGCCATGGGCGCCAATGTCATCAATCAGGTTTGCGAATATTTAAAGACTCCAGTGGAATCCGAGACGGGTGAGAAGGTCACGATGTGCATCCTCTCCAACCTCGTCGACTCGCGTCTCACGCGCGCGACGGTTGAGATGCTTGGGCTCGAGGAACAGCTGATGGAGCGCATCGAGGAAGCCTCGCTGTTCGCGCAACAAGACCCCTATCGCGCGGCCACCAACAACAAAGGTGTTTTAAATGGTATCGATCCGATTTTGATCGCCACCGGCAACGATTGGCGCGCGGTCGAGGCCGGCGTACATGCTTATGCCACCATGAGCGGGCAGTATCGGGCGATCACACGTTGGAAGCGCGAACGCAATCGCTTGATCGGTGTGTTTGAAGCTCCCGTCGTTCTCGGCGTCGTCGGTGGTGTCACCAATCTGCATCCCACCGCTAAGGTATGCTTGCGTATGCTGAAGATATCTTCGGCTGAAGAATTGTCGCGTGTTTGCGCGGCGGTGGGATTGGTGCAGAACCTTGGTGCTCTGCGCGCGTTGACCACGGTCGGCATCATCGAAGGCCACATGAAATTGCACATCAAGAACCTCACCCTCGGCGCCGGTGCCGAAGAGCGCGAAGTGCCTTACGTGCAAAAACGCTTGGAAGAAATTCTCTCACTGCACAAGCGCATTTCTCTCACCAATGCGATTGAAGTTCTGAAAGAGCTGCGCGCGCAGCGACCTCGTGAGATGCCATGAAGATTGAACTGAGTGCCCCGAGCAAAACTTTTTTGACTGGGGAGTACGCAGTATTGCGCGGCGGGCCCGCACTCGTGCTCAACTCATCTCCGCGCTTTGTCCTGACTGCAATGCGCGGTGAGGGAAAAGTGAGCGGAATTCCCGACGGCTCGCCGGCGGCGCTGTGGCTCAGGCAACGGGCACCCGTTTGGCGTGATTGGACCATTAAATTTGAAGATCCTCACTATGAACAAGGCGGTTTCGGCGCCTCTTCCGCGCAGTTTTTGACCGTGCATGCGTTGACGACGTTCATGCAGAGTTCGGTAAGCCGCGTGGCGCAGGGCTATGATTTGCGCGCGCTGTGGAACGACTTCAAAGCACTCAGTGGTGGTAAGGCCAGTGGGGCTGATGTGTTTGCGCAAAACGCGGGGCGCGTGGCGCTGGTGGATGTAGGCCGCTCACTGGCGGAGGCGCGCGAATGGGCGTTTGAAGACATCGGCTTCGCCATCGTGCGCACGGGACGAAAAGTTCCCACCCATGAGCACTTACGCACCTTGGATCAAGGAAAACTTGAAGCCTTGGTGCCACTCTCTCATGCCTGCGTGGAAGCGTTCCGTCCCGGCGCGAGCAAAGAATTTATTGCGGCCTTTAAGACCTACGCCAGCCAACTGGCTGCGCTCGAGCTGCAGGCGCCGGAAACGCGCGAACTTTGCGAAGGCTTAGCGGCGCAACCATGGTGTTTGGCCGTCAAAGGCTGTGGCGCCCTGGGTGCCGACACGGCCGTAGTTCTGTATGCACGCAAAGACCGAGAAGCGGTTTTGGCGGCGGTGCCGGAATCGTTGAATGAGACTGATCTTTCCGGTGGGTTGGAGATGAAGTGGAGTTGGCCGTGAAGATTGAAGCTTCCGCCCCCTCCAACATCGCTTTGATCAAGTACATGGGCAAGACCAGCATGCAGAATAATCTGCCGTCGAACCCTTCGCTTTCGTTCACGCTCGAACACTTGCGCAGCTTTGTGACCATTGAACCTGCGGGCGATCGCGATCTTTGGGCACCGCTCGAGGGCCTGCCGCGTTTGAGCTTGAGCGATGCCGGCGAGGCCAAGTTTCTTGGGCACTTCGCGCGGCTCAAGGAGCATTGGAAAATTCCCGAATATTACACCGTTCGGTCAGCCAATAATTTTCCCTCCGATTGCGGGCTCGCCAGCTCGGCCGCGAGTTTCGCGGCCTTGACCTTGGCGGTTTATGAACTGGCCAAGCGCAAATCGTTGGTGGGCGAAGTTTCACCGCAAGATCTTTCGCGCCTTGCACGTCAGGGATCGGGTTCGAGTTGCCGTTCACTGTTCACGCCCTGGGCGTTGTGGCGCGACGATGGCGCCGAAAAGGCCGGAATCGATTGGCATTTGGATCATGCGGTCCTTGTCGTCAATGAAGGCAAGAAGCAGGTGTCTTCGAGCCAAGCCCATATCCGGGTGTCGAGCAGCTTGCTTTACCCGGGACGAATCGCGCGCGCGGAAGCGCGTTTGAGTGAACTCTCTTCGGCTTTGCAGGCGCGCAGCTGGCGGCAATGTTTTGAATTGTGCTGGGCCGAGTTTCAAGACATGCATGCGCTGTTTGAAACCAGCCGCCCTTCTTTTGGCTATTTGACGCCCGAATCGCAACGGGCCTTGGCGCATTTGCGCCAGATTTGGCATGAGACCGACGATGGTCCGCTGGTGACAATGGACGCCGGCGCCAATGTGCATCTCTTGATCCGCCCTGAGCAAACGACTAAGGCCAACCAATGGCTGCAGGGTTGGAACGCAATCAAGAGCTGGAGCTGATGCTTGCGCGCCTTCAACACTCGCACTTATGGAAAATGGATCTTGGCCGGCGAGCACGCGGTTTTGCGCGGTTGTCCGGCTTTGGCGTTTCCGCTGATTACCCGCTCACTTGAACTGGGTTTTACGCCTGGTGGTGAGAGCTTCGACGTCGAATTCAATGGCGAGCACGGCGCGGAATTGAAGTTGCTCTTTTACGGAGTCATTGAAAATGCCATGAGCCGGTTGAAAATCAATCAGCCGTTGCACGGAAAATTCACGCTCAACAACACTCTGCCTCTCGGCGCAGGTCTCGGCGCTTCGGCGGCGTTATGTGGAGCCGTGGCGCGCTGGTGCGAAGCCCAAGGGTGGGTCACACCCGCCGAAACCTACGAATTCGCCTGCCGCTTGGAAGACCTTTTCCACGGCGAAAGCTCGGGCGTGGATCTTGCGGTGTCGCTGTCCGCGCAAGGCTTGCGCTTTGTGCGCGGGGGAGAGCGGCAGCCGCTCAAACTCGGGTGGTGGCCGAATCTCTATCTTTCGTATTGCGGTCAGCGTGGCATGACCGCCGAATGCGTGAACAAAGTGAAGCGCATGTTCGACACCAATCCCGAGCGCGCGCGCGCGATCGATGCGCAAATGCGCGAAGCGGTCGAGTTGGCGCAGACCGCGCTCGCGGGGAGCGAAGCCGAAGGGCCCGAAGGCTTGCAAAAGGCGCTCGACTTGGGTCGCGGCTGCTTTGAACGTTGGGACCTCTGCGGCGGCGATCTCGGCCGGCACATGCGGCAGCTGGAAGAAGCCGGAGCTTGGGCCGTCAAGCCGACGGGTAGTGGCGGTGGTGGTTACGTTTTGAGTTTATGGCGCGTTCCTCCGCCGGCGGCCTTAGCCGATCGCCTGCTCCCGGTCGCCGATCCTAGATAGAGGCCGAGGCGCGAATAGGCGCAGTCCTCTAATTCTGGATCCGATAGCTGAACATGGCAATTGCAGCCGCGGTGGTCGCGTTCAAACTTTCGCTGCCGGCGCTCATGCGAATTTTCAATCGCTGGTGCGCGAGAGTGGAGGGTATGCCACGGCCTTCCTCGCCGAGCAGCAAGTAGAGATCTTTTGGCCAGCGAAAAACGGCCAAGTCTTCCCCTTGCATATCCAGTGCGAAGGCTGTCTCGACCTGCAATTCTGCTAAGGGGCCGGTGCGTGCGATGTTGAGCCGTAGGCTGGCGCCGCTCGAGGCGCGAATGGCTTTGGGCAAAAATGGCGAGCAGCATTCCTCGGTGAGAATCACCCGCGTTACGGAGAACGCTTCGGCCGAACGCAGGAGTGTGCCGAGATTTCCTGGGTCGGAAAGCGCCGCAATCAGCTCGAGACCTTTTGGCGCCGAGGGTTGCCAATCTTCAATCGGTTTAGTTTGTACGACCAAGAGTGGCGACTTCGTTCCCATCACGTCGAGTTCGCGGAATAGCGGCGTGGCCAACCGATGAGCGCGCACACCGGCGGGAGGAATCAACTCATCACCTTTGATTGGTAGCAAGAGGTCTACGGCTTTTTCAGGGGTGCGGGCGAGAAATTCGTCCACCAGTTTGCGCCCGGAGACCAGCGCGTGTCCGGATTTTTTAATGCCCTTGGAATCGAGCAGCGTGCACCAGGCTTTGAACTTGGCATTGCCCGAGCTCTCAATCACGCTCACGGCTGGGCCTGGCGCGCGGGCGGAGTTTTTTCTTTGCGGAAGACGAGCAGGCGGCGTTTGTG
>JAYWAE010000259.1:0-1739 GCA_043782715.1 Pseudobdellovibrionaceae bacterium
CGGGCGTCATCTTGAACTCTTTGCGCAGGTACGCTTTGCAAGTCGAAACCTTGTCGTAGTCGCCGAACCAGCCATTGACATGGATGTTGGAGACTTTGGCTTGAGCACCGTGCTCTTTGAATATTCCGACGATGGCGTCGATTTTTTTGTCGGAGAGAGGCGCCACGTCTTCGCTAAAATCGACGGCCAGGTCGAACAGACGTGAAAACTGATCCGACGCGATGGCCGCGCCTTCGATCTTGGCCAAAACCTCGTTGCGGATCATTTTCAGATTCTTGCGCGATTCTTTGCGCTCTACTGCGGAGAGGCGAAAGTGGCGTTCCATTTTTTTTTCTTTTAGCGAAAAAAAGAAAGCACCGTTTTCACCCACCACTCCGTGTACAGGCCAAAGTCGAGCGATCATCTCGCACCACCCAGCCGGGCGTCCGGTGACCGGAATGACATGCAGTCCAGCTTCGGCCAAACGCCATAGGCTAGCGTAACTGTTCGCAGGCAGGCGGCCGTGCTGGGTCAAAGTCCCGTCAATGTCGGTGAGGACCACGCGTACACCATGTGCTTTGAACTCAGAAACGGACTTCATAGACTTTTATAGCGCCCGGGACAGAAGCATTGAGTCAAGAGAAAAGGATTGAAAGAAATCAGCAATGAGTCCAATTCTTAAATGATATGTCGAAAACCACTGCTACTAAATTAGTGATCGTTGAGTCCCCGACCAAAGCCAAGACCATCCGCAAATTCCTCCCGAAGGAGTACGCCGTTGAGTCTTGCATGGGCCATGTGCGCGATTTGCCCCAATCGGCGAAGGACATCCCGGAAAAGTACAAAAAAGAAAAATGGTCCAACCTCGGTGTGAACGTAAATGAGGATTTTGCTCCTATATATTGCGTACCGAAGACGAAAACCCGCATCGTCAAAACTCTCAAAGACAGGCTCGCGGAAGTCGACGAACTGATTCTGGCGACAGACGAAGACAGAGAAGGGGAGAGCATCAGCTGGCATTTGGTGGAAGTGCTCAAACCGAAAGTTCCGGTCAAGCGCATGGTATTCCACGAGATCACCAAAGAGGCGATCACGGAAGCTCTCGGTCACTTTCGCAAAATCGATGAGAGCTTGGTGCGGGCGCAAGAGGCCCGACGCATTCTCGACCGCTTGGTGGGTTACTCGATTTCGCCTTTGTTGTGGAAGAAGGTGACCTACGGTTTGTCGGCAGGTCGCGTGCAATCGGTGGCGATGTGCTTAATCGCCGAGCGCGAGCATGAGCGCCTGCGCTTCAAGCGCTCGCAATACTGGAGCCTGACCGCAGAGAACGAAAAAGACGGGACGAAGTTCGAGAGCAGGGCGTTTATCTTAAAAGGCCAGCGCGTAGCCACCGGCAAAGACTTCGACGCGCAAACCGGCTTGTTGCTGACCGACAAAAAGACGCAGTCGGTATGGCTGAAAGAAAAAGACGCCACCGCGTGGACCGAAAAATTGAACGGCCAACCTTGGGTGGTCGAGGAAGTCGAAGAAAAACCTTTGTCGCGCAAACCCGCGGCGCCGTTCATCACTTCGACTTTGCAGCAGGAGTCCAACCGCAAACTGGGATTCACTTCACGCGAAACCATGGAGATGGCGCAGAAGCTGTACGAACGCGGTTTTATCACCTACATGCGTACGGATTCGACCAACTTGTCGACGCAAGCGATTGCAGGCGCGCGCGAGACGATCGAAAAAATGTACGGGAAAACTTATTTGCCCGA
>JAYWAE010000260.1:0-4635 GCA_043782715.1 Pseudobdellovibrionaceae bacterium
GTGAAGGGCTCGGCCCTCAAAGCTCTCGAAGGCGACACCGGCGAAATGGGTGAGCAGTCCATCATGAAACTGATGGAAGCCGTTGACTCTTACATCCCGGAGCCCCAGCGCGCCACCGACAAGCCCTTCCTAATGCCCGTCGAGGACGTGTTCTCGATCTCGGGTCGTGGAACGGTTGTCACCGGCCGTATCGAACGCGGAATCGTGAAAGTCGGACAGGAGATCGAAATCATCGGTTTGCGCCCGACTGTGAAAACCACGATCACCGGTATCGAAATGTTCCGCAAACTTTTGGATGAAGGCCGCGCGGGCGACAACGCCGGCTGCCTCCTCCGCGGGACGAAAAAAGAAGAAGTTGAGCGCGGCCAAGTTATCGCCGCCGTCGGATCTGTAAAGCCGCACAAAAAGTTCAAGTGCGAATCGTACATTCTGACCAAAGAAGAAGGCGGACGTCACACTCCGTTCTTCAACGGATACCGTCCGCAATTCTACTTCCGCACGACCGACGTTACGGGCGTGACCACTCTGAAAGCCGGCACCGAAATGGTTATGCCCGGTGACCGCGTGGAAATGGAAGTGGAACTCATCGCTCCGATCGCCATGGAAAAAGAACTGCGCTTCGCCATTCGCGAAGGCGGCCGTACCGTTGGCGCCGGTGTTGTGACCGCGATTGTTGAGTAATCAATAATCGACCAGATATTGCGGGTCGCCGAAGGGCGGCCCCAAATTTAAGTTGCCGTTCGGGACCTAAATTATGGGGTCCCTTTCGGTTTTTAAAAGGGCTCGCATAGATATTGCGGGCCGTCTGGAGACGGCCCTTAGTTAGAGGTTTTTACGGAGGGCAGTAGCTCTAATGGTAGAGCGAACGACTCCAAATCGTTAGGTTGTGGGTTCGAATCCCTCCTGCCCTGCCACTGCTGTATTTTTTCGGAAGGTGAGTTGAATGGAAGCTGAAAAGAACAACGAAGGCGTAATCAATCTCGCATTTGTGCTGGCCGGTGCGCTTGCGGCCTACATGACCTTTGTGGTGCTGGATATTTTGGGCGGAACTTTTGGCTCGATCGCGCGCTTCCGCAACCTGCCGGGAGTCCCGCACGTTTTGCCGGTGGCCATTGGTTTGGTGATTTTTATTTATTTGCGGTTTTTGAACAAGAACTCGTACACCTGGGCCGATGAAGCGGTCACGGAAGTGCGCAAAGTCGTATGGCCTTCACAGAAGGACGTAACGGCGATGACCATTGTGGTCGTGGTGATGTGTTTGGTTGCGGGCCTTGGCTTCGGAATCTTCGATTTCTTCGCCAGCCAGCTGATCAAAGTCTTCGTCAATTAGTTGAAAGGTTGGGAAGCGTGGACGCTAAAGAGACAACTGGCAGAACACCCGCGAAGGATCCGAGCATCCTGAAGTGGTACATCGTCAACACTCAGACGAGCTGCGAGGCCATTGCTAAAACTTCGATTGAAGAGCGTATTCGTTCGCTCAACCTCGAAGACAAATTCGGCGAGATCCTGATTCCGTCGGAAAACGTGGTCGAGCTGGTCAAGGGCAAGAAAGCCACCCGCTCGCGCAAATTCTTTCCGGGTTACATCTTCGTGCAGATGCACTTGACGGACGAGACCTGGCACATCGTGAAAAATGCTTCCAAAGTCACCGGTTTCGTCGGCAGCAAAGTGAAGCCGCCGGAAGTTCCGGAAGAAGAAGTCATGCGCGTCACCAAGCAAATGGCGATGGGCGCGGAAAAAATCCAGCCGAAGGTGAAGTTCACCGTCGGTGAGAACGTGACCGTGATTGACGGTCCATTCAGCGGCTTCAATGGAGCCGTCGAGGAAATCAATCCGGAAAAGGGCAAAGTGAAAGTGCTCGTGAGCATTTTCGGCCGCCCGACGCCGGTGGAATTGGATTTCGTTCAGGTTGAAAAAACCTGAATAAGATCGGGGCTGGCGGCATGGTGCCGGCAGTCCAAAGAACAACCCAAACTGTATAGGAGTGGGGATTATGGCACGTAAAGTAACAGGCCAAATCAAGCTACAGATACCGGCAGGGAAAGCCAATCCGGCGCCTCCCGTTGGACCGGCGCTCGGACAGCATGGGGTAAACATCATGGAGTTCTGTAAGCAGTTCAATGCTCGCACTCAAAAAGAGGGCGACATGATCATTCCGGTGATCATAACTGTTTTCAGTGACCGTTCGTTTACCTTCATCACCAAGACGCCCCCGGTTTCGATTCTCTTGAAGAAGGCCGCCAAGATCGAAAGTGGCAGTAAAATGCCGCAAAAAGACAAGGTCGGTAAGGTCACGATGGCTCAGGTCACCGAGATCGCGAAACTCAAAATGCCCGATTTGAATTGCACCGAAGTCGAGAGCGCGATTGCTCAAGTCATCGGTACGAGCAAATCCATGGGCTTAGAACTCAAATAGGGAGGTCGGCGATGGGAAAACGTTTTACAACCGCAATTAAAAAAGTCGACCGCATGGCACGTTACAACGTCAACGACGGCATGAAACTCGTCATGGACACAGCTACCGCAAAATTCGATGAAGCTATCGATGTGGCCGTGGTTCTCGGAGTGGATCCCAAGCAATCGGACCAGCAAGTCCGTGGCGCGGTGGATCTCCCGCATGGCGCGGGTAAGACTGTACGTGTTATTGTGTTCGCCAAAGGTCCTAAAGAAGAAGAGGCCAAAGCAGCCGGTGCCGATTTTGTCGGTTCGGACGAATTGGTGGCTAAGATCAACGGAGGCTGGCTGGATTTCGACAAAGCTATTGCCACTCCCGACATGATGGCCACGGTCTCAAAGGTTGCCAAGGTATTGGGCCCAAGAGGTTTGATGCCAAACCCGAAAGTGGGAACGGTCACCATGAACATCAGCGCCGCCGTCACCGCCGAAAAGAAGGGTAAACTGGATTTTCGCGTCGACAAAGCCGCTATCGTGCATGCCGTGATCGGCCGCAAATCGATGGGTGCGGACAAACTCAAGGACAACTTCACGGCTTTTATGTCGGCGCTGATCAAAGCGAAGCCCTCCACCAGCAAAGGTAATTACCTGCGCGGCGTGACGGTTTCGTCGACGATGGGTCCGGGCGTGAGGATGGACCTTTCTGGATTGGATGGAGCCGCGGCCGAATAGAGATTGCTAGGCCGCCTGGAAGCGGTCTGGTGAGAACACTGTTCGTTCGTAGTTTTTTTATAAATGTATCGCGGTCAGAGACAGTAGGGATTCCGGGTCATTGAAAAGTAACCCGGAGTTTAATCGGAACCCCGCCCTGCCGAGACAGTGATGAGGATTTTAAGGACAATGCCCTCTCATTTCTCAAATCGCGGACCTAACCGGATGCGTAGATGCATCCAAGAAATGAGAAGGAGGAACTCTTGCCGTTGATAACTAGAGAAGACAAGCAGCGAGAAGTCACCGCCCTTTCCGAGCGCTTTGCTAAAACCAAAGCTGCCTTCCTCGTCGACTACAAAGGTATGGACGTGGAAAGCATGGTCAAGCTGCGCAAGCAGCTCAAGCCGCTGAACTCGGAAATGAAGGTGGTACGCAACACGCTTGCGATTCGCGCGCTTGCCGATCATCCGACGCTCAAGCCGGTGCTTGAGAGCAAACTCACGGGCACAAACGCCATCGTGTTTGCTTTCGAGGATCCGAGCGCGGCCGCTAAAGCCCTCTCCAAATTCGGAGAAGAAGTCGAAGCGTTCGAGCTCAAGTATGGCGTGATGGACGGTGCAGCTCTCGATAAAGCAGGCATCAAATATCTGGCGACTCTGCCGGGTAAGAACGAATTGCGCGCAATGCTTCTGGGAACCTTCGCCGCTCCGATGACCAAGCTCCTCGGAACGATGCAGGCGGTACCTGGTGGGTTCGTGCGAGTCGTGGCTGCTTATAAAGATACGAAGAAAGATTAATTTTAACTCAACTTAAAGCCGCTCATGCGGCGTATGAACTAGGAGATACAAATGGCTTTGCAAAAAAATGAAGTGATCGATTTCTTGTCCAACATGCCGGTGATCGAACTGGCCAACATGATCAAAGAACTCGAAGAGAAGTGGGGCGTTTCCGCCGCTGCTCCTGTCGCGATGGCCGGTCCGGCCGCCGCTGCGGGCCCTGCCGCTGAAGAGAAAACCACTTTCGACGTGATCCTGACCGATGGTGGAGCCAACAAGATCAACGTGATCAAAGAAGTCCGCGCTCTGACCGGCCTTGGCTTGAAAGAAGCCAAAGACCTGGTTGAAGGCGCTCCTAAAACCGTGAAAGAAGGCGTGTCGAAAGACGAAGCCGCCAAAATGAAAGACGTTTTGACCAAGGCCGGCGCCAAGGTCGACGTTAAGTAATTTGGCTAACGGGGGTCGCTCTCAAGGCGATCCCCTGATTTCCGGTCCGTAATATTTCATATAGAGTGGCCTTCCGATGTGGGGGCCTCTTGTCGATGGTGGAGCTCTTTTAACCTTCACCGAGAATGAACGAGGGGAAACTCTCGTAATGTTAAAAAATAATTTGCAGTGAGAGCCGGAAAACCCCGCGCCTGCGCAATTATATTGGAAGATCGCCTTGGCGATCGACCGACATACAGAGGAGCTTCGATGAAGACCGTTCCCGTTACCGCAAGCAATCTGCGCATGCGCAGAAGCTTTGCCAAGA
>JAYWAE010000261.1:0-4626 GCA_043782715.1 Pseudobdellovibrionaceae bacterium
CGGGCGCCTTCGTTTTTATCCTGGGTACTTCGGGCGGTGTCGCGGCCGTGAATGTCGGATCGTTCCGTATGCTCGGAATTCAAATCGATTTTGCCACCGACTTTGAAACGCACAAGGCTTTTTTCCGGCGTGGAATGGTGAAGCAAAAATTCAAAGACGGCCTTTTTGTCTTTGAGGCCATGGTGATGATCGGGCTGATGCGCCAGTACCAAGTGGATGCAACTTTGCCCTCCGAAGACTCGACGCTGGTCAATCTTCCTCTTGGACTGGCCTATCGTTTCAGCGACAACTCGGTTGCGGCCGGGATGTTGGCTGGAGTGAATTTGTTTGACCTCGCCGGAGCCGGTTTGCTCACCATGGGCCAGCCGGTCGCGGGCGGTACGATGCTGTTTTTGGCCCGCTTGACCACCTTCTTCTCGCTCTACCGGACAAACTCCACGGTCGTCTTGTCGAAAGCGACGGAATGGGGCGCTTTTAAAGAGTGGTTGACCGGCTTTATGAGCCGCCGGCGCGGGTGCGAGGCTGAATTACATTCAGGTTCCAATGCCGACTTGAACAATAAAAATAATTCCAATACTCGCGATTGATGCTAGCGCGCAGACAATGATCGAGGCACTCCACCGGAATTTCAATCCATTCACAGACACCGCTTTGCCAGTACGCCGCTTGACGATCGCGCGCTGCGCGTGCCAACCTAAACGCACAAGGAAGGTCGTGCATGAACCACATCTCCGTGATTGTCCCTCTGGTCCTATCCCTGTGTCCGTCGGCATTTGCCTCTCCAGCTCAAACCCTTTTGCGGTTTTTCCCGGCGCAAGTTTTGCGCAACGAGATTGTCGAGTTTAAGCCGGTCACCGGCCATCACTTCAGCGCCGAAGCTCCGCAAAATTGTGGTTCGGGCAATTTGCTGGAGCGCGGCCCGCGTGCGGTCAAATGTCAATTCGCCGCATCCGGCCAGACGGCAGCGACGCTCAATGTTTGCGATGATTCGTTGACCTACTGCAGGCCGATGCAAGTGCAGATCTTGGTCCGCGACATGCCCAGCGGTGACAAAGTCTTGCTGACCAAAAATCAAACTATCAACAGCGAACTGCATAAAAAATTAATTCCTGGCTTTAGCGAGGGCAGTATCGAAGAAATTCGCACAGAGGCCGCCAAGCGCGGTCAGCCGGTGTTCGCGATGGTGTCGACCGATTGGTGCCCGCCATGCAACGAGGCGAAGGAATTTCTGCTGTCGTCCGAAGCTTTTCAAACCGCAACGCGCAACTGGTTCAAGGTTTACATCGATGGCGACAGTGTCGAGGCTGCAAAATGGGAAAACGTGGTCCATTTTCACTATTTCCCTACCTTCGTTTTGCTCGACTCTAATTTACGGGAAGTGGTTCGCTACACGGGCGAATACCGGCAGCACGATTTTGAAGTTTGGGCGCGGGAGAGCAGCGCGCTCATTGGTGATCCCTTGGCCAATGTGCAAGAGCGAGCCCTGGCGCGGCGGACGGATTCGTTGAAACGGAAACTCGCCGACTTGATCGTTACGCGCGAACAGATGAACCGCGACGATGTCCGGCTGCTGCGCTGGGCTCTCGATCAGGACAAGTCGGAAATCGCCAACCGGTTGCTGGCACACAATAGCCCCTTTCCCGATTTGCAAAGCGAGATTTTACATTTTCGTCTCGACCAGCTCAAGCGCACGGACGTTGACGGCGACCAAAAGGCAGCGAAGATTGCGGCGCGCGAGGAGCTTTTGTCCCGTGCCTTTAAAGGCAATCATTGGGCCATAGAACTGAGTGAGCTCTGCGACACGGATAAGAATAAATGCGCGCTTTACTTTCCCAAAATCGCGGAGCGCTTGAAATTTTTGGAGGGGCGCGCGGACTTAACCCCTGCGGAGAAAGCCAGTGCTCTTGGCGAAGACTACCTTTACCTTTCGGAAGCCTTCCAATCGGCCGGAAAAACCAATCTGGCGAAGGAATTCGCGCTCAAATGTGTTGGACATTTTGACCAAATGGCGCGCCAAAGCGTTCTCAAGATTTCGCGCGCCGGCCAGCAAGGGATGGTGTCTTGCCTCGAGCTCGCAGGCGATTTCGGGCGTGAGGGAAAACTTCTCAAGACCTTGCTAGAAGCCTATCCAACTGAGCCCACGTTTATGAATCGCATGGCACGCATGATGATTAAACAAAAAAAATATGATAAAGCATTGGCGTGGATCGCCAAGGGTGAGGCCCAGGCTTACGGTTACAACTGGTTCATGTTGCAGGGGCTGAAAGTGGAGACTTTGCTTGGCATGAAGAAGCGTTCCGAAGCTCTCAATGCAATCAACGGGGCCTTGGCCCAGGTCTCTTTGAGTGACGAAAAAGACGCCCGCAACCAAAGCCTAGTCGCGAAGCTCCGCGCTCTGCAATCGAAGGTTACGGACGCTAAATAAAAGTCGGCAAATCTGACCTTCGCCGAGTGGAGCCAAGTGCGCGAAATCCCGATAAATCTATGTGCATATATAGATGGGAAAACGCACTTTGCAGAAGCAGAACCGCACAGATCGAATTCTGATTGCCGTTGCACTCGCGATATTATTACTCGCGGGCGGCGCTTTCTATTTCGACGGATGGATGTGGGGCAATCGCAGAGGCCGCGGCGACAAAATTGGTTTACTCACGAATAAAACCGGCGACGTGCGTATGAAGTTCGAAGGCGATCTCAAATGGCAGGGCGCCGCGCGCGGACAAGATCTTGTATACAACGATTCTGTTTACGCTGGCGCGGGCTCGCAAGCTAAGCTGGCGCTCGGCGAATCCGAGATGACCGTCACCGAAAACACGCTGGTGGTTTTGCGCCGCCAGGATCAAGTCAACTTCATGAACCTCTCTTACGGTAGCTTGTTCGGCAGCATCGCCAAGAATGAGAAAATCGTCATCGACACAGGCGATGGCAAACCTATCGAGATGCAGAGCTCCGACCATGCGGCAATTGAGATCAAGAAATCGAAAAACGGCAAGACCGAGTTGCGCGTGACTTCAGGCACCGCGCAAATCGTCGTTGATGGCAAGAAAAAGCAAATCGACAAATCTACGCGGCTGGTGGTTGAAAAGCCCAAAGGCAAAGAGCCGGCGGTGGTCAAAGAAGAAAAAATCGCGCTCGAGGCACTGAAGCCCAAGCGCGAGCAAGTGGTTTACTCGGAAGAGCCAACGCGTATTCCCTTTGCGTGGCGCTGGAGCAATGATCGTGCCCCGGCGAGCGAGGAGGATTACAAAATTGAGTTCTCGTCCTCGCCCGGGTTTGAAAAAATGCACGCCACAAAGTTGGTCAAAGGACAGCTCGAAACGTCTTTGGCAGTCACGGAGTCTCTAGCATTCTACTACCGGGTGCGCGGCCCGCGCGGGGAGACGTCACAAGTTGAAAAGGTGAACTTCGTCCGCTTGCGCAAGCCGTTCATCGTGAAGCCCGTGGCCAATGCGAAGTTCGTGACCCCTGCCGATCAGCCCTTTCCAGTCCAGGTTGAGTTCAAGCGGCCTGACAACATGCAGGTCACCTATCAAATCGCGGACGAGCCCGAGTTCAAAGCGCCACTACAGAACGAAACGACGCCTGAATTTAAAATGGTCAAACCACTTACGGTGGGACACTACTACATGAGAGCGCGCGGCGATCTCGGGGGCGGCCGTTTGACTAGCTGGACCACCGCCTTGCCGTTCGACGTCGAGAAAAGAATCGAAGCACTCAAGCTGAGTGGCGGCCCAACACAAGAGAAGGTGCTGATCCCGAATCGGGAATATCCGCCCGCTCTGTACAGCGCTTCCACGGGCGCGGTAAAAAATTACGTCGCTAGCCATGGGTTCTTAAAGAATTTCTTCCCGTTCGAAAAAGGCAGTTTTGACGAACTCAAACTGCAGTTCGAAGGCGCCAAGGGCACGAGCCAAGAGTTCGCGCAAAAGGCCGCGCAGTGGCCACGCGAAAAGATGCGGCCCGGGCAATTTAAATACCGCTATCAAGTTTCGAAACAAGGCTTTTTGCCGACGCCATGGTCGACTGATCGCAAGCTGGAGATCGCCATGGAACCGCCACGCCCCGTAGGCGAAGCCAACTACGGGCAGTTGAAGAAGAACGGCCAGCGCGATGCCGGTTGGGCATTCACGCCGTTGCTGTTTGCGAAGACCTACGACGTGCAAGTTTCAAGCGATGCGAATTTCATCAGCGCACAGATGCTCAAAGTAAACGAGCCAAAGGTGAGCACCACCTTGCCCTACGGCGAACACTATTGGCGTGCGCGCGCGCGCGATGCACAAGGTAAGATCATCAGCGACTACTCGATGCCGTACAAACTGGCTCCGCAGCCGGCGCCCATGCAGCTGGCGCAAGCCAAGCCGGAAGTGCGCAAGCCCGCAGCGGTGGAGCAAACGAAGTCGCGCGTCGAGCGCATCACAGACAGGCCCTTCACCAAGAACGGCTGGTGGGCCTGGTTCGGCGCGGGCTATAACTACGTCGACTATCGTCAGTCCGTCTACGGAATTGCCAACGTTTCCGATCACCGCCTAAAAGGGCCCAGCGAGTACCTCGAGACCGGCTTCATCGGCAGCAACAGCTGGGGCGGAGTGATGTCAGTCAAATACACGCCCGGCGACGTGAACGTAG
>JAYWAE010000262.1:0-12255 GCA_043782715.1 Pseudobdellovibrionaceae bacterium
CTTATCAGCCTTTCACTTAACGATTTATTAAAATTTGACGTTATTCTGGAGAGCGGCAAATCCGCCCGCGGCACCCAAACCTATGTGGCCAATCCTGACGTTGTGGACGTAATTCTCAACGTTCTGCGCCGGCGCGAGCGCAAGATGCTCGCAAAAGCCGAAACCAGCTATAGAATGCTTGCGTCGTTGAGCCGCGAAAGCCACGAAAGGTATGGCCTGACAGCCGAGCGGGTCGAGACCTTAGGTCGCATGATCGGCGAAGCGCAAAATGCGCTCAGTAGTTTGTTGGAGCTTACAACGCTCGACCTCAAGACCTGGGAAGGTATCAACGAGGGGAAGTCTCCTGCGATGGGCGCGAAAAAATAGCGCGGATGGCCTGAGCACGGAAGGCGAAGATCGCCTCCACGTCTTGCAATATAAACCCAAGAGTAGCAGCGCGGCCGAGCCAACCCAGCGGCGGCTTCAACACGACGGTATCACGCAAAAGCGTTCCACCCGCGAGGGTTTCGAACTCGTGACGGTGATGCCATTTGCGATAGGGGCCGCTCACCTGCTCATCCACAAATGCGTGCGGGGGGTTCCAGTCCCGAATCACGGACCGCCAACGTATGGGAATTCCGTGCACCTTGAGCCGGTAGTCGATGTTCGTGCCCTCGCCCATTTGCTCCGTTGTCTTGCCTAGTACATGGAACGAGAGAAATGCCGGAGTCAGGCGCTCGAGATTGCGTTCGGACGAGAAGAAGGGCCAAACCTCAGTGGCGGGCGCCGCGACCCACTGCTCAAACACCAGCCGTGTCTCGCCGCTTTTGATTTCCCCATATAGCTCTTGAATC
The DNA here is from genome assembly GCA_043782715.1 of Pseudobdellovibrionaceae bacterium. Classification (GTDB taxonomy): domain Bacteria; phylum Bdellovibrionota; class Bdellovibrionia; order Bdellovibrionales; family UBA1609; genus JALHOQ01. The sequence goes on from JAYWAE010000262.1 coordinate 834, forward strand.
GCACTCGAGAAGTCGCTATGCCGCCAGCGGAATCCGCGCGCCGTAAGCCTTTCGGGCCGGGTGCGCTGTGAACCGAGAAGAGCCTGGGACAGCTCACCCAAAAGCAGGCGGATACCTAAGCGAGGTGCGGGCGGCACGGGAAAGGCGCCGAGAGAGCGCTTGAGCGCCGCCGTCACTTCGCTGTTGGTCGCAGGCTTTGGGGCGCAGAAATTCACCGCGCCTGAAAGCTCGGAGTCGGTCAGCGCCAGCATCAAAGCCGCGACTACGTCGTCGATGTGAATCCAACTCAGCCAAGCGCCGCCGGACCCCAGTCGCGCGGCACCGAAGCGCTGAAACATCGGCGCCAGTTCACGTAAAAATCCGCCACGCAGGGAAAGCACCACTCCGAAACGCGCAATGACCGTGCGCCGGGCAGGCACAGCCAGCGCCGCTGCCTCCCACTCTTGACAAAGCCGCGCTAGAAAGTCGTCGCCCGGGGCTGCGTCCTCACCAAGCCATTCGTCGCCCCGGTCGCCGTAAAAACCGGCGCCGGACGCGGAAATGAAAACGAGTTTTTCCTTCTCGCTCTGCGGTCGCGAATTGCGGCTGAGTTCTAGGCCCTGGCGCAAACTCTCTACGCCTTGAATCCGCGAATCGCGCAGCGCTTTTTTGCGGGCTTCGGTCCAACGTTTTGCGGCTACGTTTTCACCGGCCAAGTGGATGACCGCGTCGGCGCCTTTGAAAGCTTCGGCGGGGGCAGGTTTGCGGATGTCCCAGGAGAAAAGTTCGGCCGGGAAAGGCATGAAGGCGCGCTGTGGGTCGCGCACAAGGGCGCGGAGTTGATGGCCTTCACGCACCAGCCTTTGTCCGAGAGCGTGGCCAATTAAACCTGTGGCACCCGTTAAAACAATTATCATTTACCGCCGCCCTTCAGTCCCGCCTGGTACGCCAGCAGCGCGCGCCGGCGCGCCATTTCGTGATCGACCATTGGTTCAGGGTAATCCTTCGTCCCGAACTCCGGCACCCAATGGCGCACATAGTTGCCTTCGGGATCGAACTTCTTGGCCTGCAACGCGGGATTGAACACACGGAAATAAGGAGCCGCATCACAGCCGCACCCGGCCACCCACTGCCAGTTGCCTACGTTGGCCGACAGATCGAAGTCGAGCAGCAGTTTGGCAAAATGCCGTTCTCCCCGCCGCCAATCGATCAGCAAGTGTTTGCAAAGAAAACTGGCGGTGATCATGCGCGCCCGATTGTGCATGAATCCGGTTTGCTGGAGCTCGCGCATGCCGGCGTCGACTACCGGAAAACCGGTGCGGCCTGCGCACCAACGTTCAAAGTCGCCGTCACTCTCGCGCCAGCGGATACCGGCGTAACGCGCGTCGAAGGGCTCGCTCACGGTCTTTGGGAAATGAAATAGGATTTGCTGAAAGAACTCGCGCCAAATCAGCTCGTTCAAAAACGTTTCGCTGAACTCGCGTGCGACCGCCGTCAGTCGGCGCGCCGAAACCGTGCCGAAGCGCAAATGCAAACCAAAGCGCGAGGTGCCGGCTTCGGCCAATAGATTGCGCCTGTCCGCGTACTCACGCAATTTGGTTTTGCTTAAAGTCATGTCCGAGAACTGCAGCCCGGTTGCTTCAAAGCCAAGCTCCGCCAAAGAAGGAACTCCGGTTCCTCCGCTCTTCGACAACTGCCCGAACGCTTCGCTCGAGCCATGCGGCGCGAGTTGTTCGGGACGCAACTCCGCCTTCCAGCGCCGGGAGTAGGGGGTGAAGACGCGGTACGGGTCGCCACTGTCCTTGGTTACTTCGTTTTTGGCGAACACCACTTGATCTTTGAAACTATGAAATTCCGCTCCGTTTGCCTTCGCGAGCGCCGCGATACCGAGGTCGCGCGCGATGGCTTGCGGCTCGTAGTCTTCGTTGCAGAATACGGACTCTATTTTCCAAGTCTTGAACAGCTGCTTCCACACGTCTTCAGGTTTGCCGCGAAAAACGTGCAAGCCGGAGCCATATCCCCGCAGCTCCGCATGCAGTTTTTCGAGCCGCAAACGAATGAACTCGACACGCGCATCGCGTTTTTCCAAAAGACTCAAGATGTGGTCGTCAAAGATGAAGAGCGGAATAACGGGACGGCCGGATTCGAGCGCGACCGCCAATCCGTGGTTATCGGCGAGTCGCAAATCGCGGCGAAACCAGAATACAGAAATTTTCTGCGGGTCATGCCCCTTCATGACCCTATTTAAAGACTACAGTTCGCTGGGTTGCAACCGGCGTTCGATCTCTTCTTTCAGATCGATACCGAGAACCTTGAGAACGTTCACCAAATCGGTGGCACGTATCTCACTGCGGCCGCGGAAAAAGCGGTTCACGCTGATGCGTGAAATCTCGCAATCCTGAGCAATGCGGGTTTGCTTAACTTTCATTCGGTTGGCCAACAAGGCCACCTGCTGCCCTAGCTTTGAATCGTCCATTTCGTCCCTCCCTGCGTGGTGTATGGATGACACCGGCGCGACACCTGTATAGGAACTGAGCAAGTAGTGATCCAATTGTGATCCGCGTCGACATTCGATTTGGCGAGTGTTGCAACTCTGCCACCCACCATGACGCATCGCCGGCGGAGCCAAACCGCCACCGGCAGGGACGAGACGCCACTGATTTTTACTTATATGAGCTATTGAAAACCGAGTGGGATGCCTAGCCGGAGGAGTCCGTCCAAAGCCTCAGTCGAAGCCTGAATACCGCGAAATTCTTTGATGTCGAGTTCGACGGTTTTTTTCAAGTCGGGTAAATGCAAGCGTAGACAAAGCGCCGTTTCGCCTGGGAATTTTTCGGCCCACTGACGGACCAGGGCGAGCTTGGGCTCCATCACGGGGTCCACATCGAGCGTGATGCGTTTGATTTGCCTGAACATATCGTCGGCCGCGCGGATTTGTTCGGCGAACATCTTGGTGTGGCCGTCTTCTTGCTCCACCGTTCCGCCCACCACGATGGCAGTGTCCGACTTGAGGATCTTTTCGAACTGCGCAAAGGCGTCGGGAAACACGATGAGCTCCACTCCCCCAGTCATGTCTTCAACGCGAGCAAAGGCCATGCGCGTGCCCTTTTTAGTGATGATCTCGCGTAGTGTGGAGACCAGCCCCAGGATTTGAGCTTTGGCTTTGTGTTCGACGCCGCTGAGTTTCTCGATTGGTTGTGCGCCCCAAACTTTGCCGATGGTCTCAAGTCCGCGCAGTGGATGGTCGGTCAGGTAGAAGCCGAGCACTTCTTTTTCGAAAGCCAACGAGGCGGCGCGGCCCCAGCGTTCCATTTTTTCAATTTTCACCTGATTGCTCTTGGTCATCTCTTCATCGCCCATGTCGAAGAGCGAAGCCTGTCCGACTTCCTTGGCCGAACGCGCACCTTCGGCGGCCGAGATGAACTGGCCGAAGCCTGAAATCAGTTCGTTGCGATTGTAACCGAAGTCATCAAAGGCGCCGGCTTTGATCAGCGCTTCGATGGCCTTCTTGTTGACCTTGCGCGTGTCGACTTCCTCAAAGAACTGCTCGAGCGTCTCAAATTTTTTCTGCGGGAGGCGTTCACGTGCTTCGACGATCGCGGCGACCGCCCCCTCACCGACGCCTTTGATGGCGCCGAGGGAGAAGAGAATGCTGTCGCCTTCGACCGCGAACTTGAATTCGGAGTGGTTGACGTGCGGCGGGACGACTTCAATGCGGTGCTGTTGGGCGTCCTTGACGTATTTGACGATCTTGTCGGTGTCGCTCATCTCGGTCGAAAGCAGGGCTGCGAAAAATTCGACCGGATAGTAGTGCTTGAGCCAAGCGGTTTGCGCCTGCACCACGCAGTAAGCGGCGGCGTGGGATTTGTTGAAGCCGTAATCGGCGAACTTGTACATGAGCTCGAAGACTTCTTCGGCTTTCTTTTTATCAAAACCTTTTTTGTTCGCACCGTCGAGAAAGCGCTCCCGGTGCTGATCCATCTCAGCCTTGATCTTCTTACCCATCGCGCGGCGGAGCATGTCGGCTTCACCGAGCGAGTAGCCGGCGATGATCGCGGCGATGCCCATCACCTGCTCTTGGTAGACGATGATACCGTAGGTCTCTTCGAGAATTTGTTTGAGCTCTGGAAACGCGTATTCGACTTTTTGTTCGCCATGTTTACGGGCGGCGAATTCCGGAATCATGGCCATCGGACCCGGGCGATAAAGTGCGTTGATCGCCGTGATGTCGAGAAAGCTGGTCGGCTTGATCTGCCGGATCGCCTGCGTGTACCCTTCGCCTTCGGCTTGGAACACACCGGCCGTATCGCCCAAGCAAATCAGATCGAAAATCCCTTTGTCGAAAAGGGAGATATTCTGCACGGTGAATTTCTTACCGCGATTGCGCTCGATCAAATCGAATGTCTCTTGAATGTGGGTGAGCGTCTTAAGACCCAGAAAGTCGAATTTGATCAAACCGATTTTTTCGGCGTGTTTCATGTCGTATTGAACGACGTTTTCACCCTCGGCACCGCGATACATCGGCGCGAGCGCGCCGATGTCACCATCGGCGATAATCACACCGGCTGCGTGGATGCCCGCATGGCGAACCAGGCCTTCGACCTTCAATGCCAGATCGATCATCGTGTTGATCTTGGGATCGGTGTCCATGAGATCGCGCAGACGCGGTTCTTTCTCGATCGCGTCCTTGAGGGTGATATTGAGAACCTCGGGAATCAGCTTTGCGACCACGTCGACTTCGGGGAAGGTCATCCCCATCACCCGGCCGACGTCGCGAATCGCGGCGCGCGTTTGCAAGCGTCCATAGGTGATGATCTGCGACACCGACTGACGGCCGTATTTCTGCGTGACGTAATCAATCACGCGGCCGCGATGCTCTTGGCAAAAGTCGATGTCGAAGTCAGGCATGCTGATACGTTCGGGGTTCAAGAACCGTTCAAAAAGCAGGTTGTATGGAATCGGGTCCAAGTCTGTAATGCGCAGAGAATATGCGACCAGCGATCCGGCTCCCGAGCCGCGCCCTGGTCCGACCGGAATGCCCTGCTCCTTGGCCCACCCGATGAAGTCTTGCACGATGAGAAAATATCCGTTGAAGCCCATCTGCCCGATGACCTTCAATTCAAAGGCGAGCCGTTCGTAATACTTAGCGCGCTCCTCTGTAGGAATACCTTCACCGCGTCTCTCCGCTTCCTCGAAGCGGCGTTCGAGACCAGCCTTGGAGAGCAGCGCCATCTCATCGGCCACGGTCCGGCCTTGAGTCGTGGGATAAGAAGGCAAATGATAAATCGGCGCGCCCTTGGCATCCTTCAAGTTAAACTTTAAGTCACAGCGTTCCGCGATTTCCAGCGTGTTGTCACAGGCCTCGGGGATATCGCGAAACAAATCGCGCATCTGCTCCGCACCCTTGAAGTAAAACTGATCGCTGCCGAGACGGAAACGGTTCTCGTCTTGCAGAGTTTTGTTACCGCCAATACAGAGCAAGACCTCTTGCGCCATCTGCTCATCGCGCGTGATGTAGTGAATATCGTTGGCCGCGACGAGTTTGACGCCGGTGTCGCGGCTGGCCTGCTGTAAAAATGGAACGACTTGCTCCCAGCCTTTGACGGCCGTGCGGCAGACTTCGAGATAAAAACGGTCGCCGTAGAGGTTTTGAAAATGCCGGATGCGTTCCATCGCCGCTTCCGGACCTTTGTTGAGGAAGGTCCACGGCACCTCGCCCATCAGTCCACCGCTCATTGCGATGATGTCATTGGAGTGAGCGGCCAGCGTTTCGTAATCCACCCGCGGACGGTAGTAGAAGCCCTCTTGGTAACCGATCGTCGAGAGTTTGCAGAGCGTTTGATAGCCGGCGTAATTCTGCGCGAGCAGAACCAGCCGGCGCGACGGTTGCGAGGCGGCCTCTTTGTCCTCGCCTTTTACTAATCGCGATTTGGGTGCGATAAAAACTTCCAGGCCCACGATCGGCTTCACGCTCGCATCTTTGCATGCGAAGTAAAATTCGATGGCCCCGAACATGTTTCCGTAATCCGTCAACGCCAGCGCCGGCATTCCCAGCTCCGCAGCCTTTTTGGCCAGCGCTTTACTCCGGCACGTCGCCTCGAGCAAAGAGTACTGTGAATGCACGTGCAGGTGAACGAACGACATCAGGTTATTCCCATTCGATCGTGCCAGGCGGCTTCGAGGTGACGTCGTAGACCACACGGTTCACGCCACGCACTTCGTTGGTGATGCGATTGGAAACATGAGCCATGAATTTGCCTTCGAACGGATACCAATCGGCAGTCATGCCGTCGGATGAGGTGACCGCACGCAAAGCCACGACCTTGTCATAGGTACGATTGTCACCCTGCACACCGACCGTCTTGACCGGCAAGAGCACGCAAAAGGCCTGCCAGATTTTTTCGTAAAGACCGTTCTTCCTCAACTCTTCGATGTAGATGGCGTCGACCTCTTTGAGAATGTGCAGGTCTTCTTCATTGATCGGGCCAATCAAGCGAATCGCAAGACCGGGTCCCGGGAACGGGTGACGCCAGAGAAACGGTTTTGGGATTTCGAGATCCGCGCCAATGCGCCGGACTTCGTCTTTGAAAAGTTCGCGCAACGGTTCGATCAGTTTAAGGCCGAGATCTTTCGGCAATCCACCGACATTGTGATGGGATTTGATGGTGACGCTCGTGCCCCGCGGGCTTACCGACTCTATGACGTCGGGATAGAGCGTGCCCTGGGCCAGCCACTCACATTTGCCGACGTGGGTGAACGCCTGCTTGAAGACATCGATAAAGGCATGGCCGATGATCTTGCGCTTCTGCTCCGGATCCTCGACCCCATGCAAGCGGCCGAGAAATTCTTTTTGCGCGTTTTGGCCATGCACGTCCAGGCCGAGCTCTTTGTACATCGCGAGCACGTTCTCAAACTCACCCTTGCGCAAGAGTCCGTTGTCGACAAATACGCACTTCACACGCTCGACACCGAGGGCTTTGGTGAGCAGCACAGCTACGACAGTAGAGTCCACACCGCCGCTCAAAGCACACAGGACGCGCTCACCGGGTAGAATGCGGGCTTTGATGTCTTCGAGCAAATGATCTTTGATCAAGTGCGTGGACCAGTTCACCTTGGCTTTGCAAAAGTCGAAGAGAAAGGCTTTGAGAAAATCGACGCCATTTTCGGTGTGCGCGACTTCCGGGTGAAACTGCACGGCCCAGAAGTTCTTGCCAGTCATCGCCGCCGGGTGATCACTCGCCGACCAAGCCACGATCTTGGCGCCCGGAGGCGCTTCACTGATCACATCGCCGTGGCTCATCCAAACTTTTTGCGAATTCGCAACGGGCGCAATGCGCTCTTTCCACTCGACTTGGTTAAAACCGTACTCACGCTTTTCGGCACGCTCGACTTTACCGCCGAGCTTGTGAGCCAAGAGTTGCATGCCGTAACAAATACCGAGGACGGGCGCGATACTGAGCAACTCTTTGACTTCACGTACGGGTGCTTGCGGTTCGTCAACTGAGCTGGGTCCACCACTTAGAATAATGGCCGCGGGTTGCCGCGCGCGAATTTCCTCAGCCGGCGTGTCGAAGAGAACCAATTCCGAATAAAGCCCAAGCTCACGGCACCGCCTGGCGATCAGTTGCGTGTACTGCGAACCGAAATCGAGAATCACGACTCCACCTTTAATCATATGGCCGAGACTCTAACTTATGGGCCGAGTCTTCGTCCACGGTGGAGCCCCCAAAGTGTTATGTAACATTGGGCGTTATTGGAGCGACTTGGCTAAGGGTGGACAACGGCCCGCCAGCTGGCTTACAAGTCGCTTTTTCACATTCCCATTGAAAGAGGAAAATATGCTGTCGCTGATCCTACGCACGCTTTGCGCCGTTGTTCTAGTAGCTACAATTTCCGGCTGTGCCGCGATGGGCATGCGCGCTGGGGTGAGCCAGGATGATGTCAAAAAAATGTCCAACGTCGCGGTGGTTTCCATTCTCGATTCCAAAATGAATTATCTGATGAATGGCACCACGGTTTTTCAAAACCAAAGCACAACCTTTGACGCCGCGAAATGGGAGCTGAATAAACTCGTTGAGCAATCACTCCTCAGCAACCTCAAAGCCAACGCGCAGTTCAAGCACGTGGGTCTATTGAAAATGAAATTCAACGCGTCCGATCGACACAACGAAGAGGATGTCAAAAACATGCTCAAAGCGGCCAAGGACGAGGGCTACGATACTTTGATTTTGCTCGAGCCGTCGCGCTACGACAATGCGCCCATGTATGGACGCGGGTATGGAATTTTCCACACGTCCAAGTTCGCGCTGAAAGACAGCACTCATGTTTATATGCTGGCGGCGATTCGCGCCTACGACACGTCTTCCGGAAAGGATCTTGGATGGCAGTGGACCTTCGACTCGATCATGGGTAAGCCGGCGTTCATCAGCTATGACCCGGTTCCATGGAAAGACAAACCATCGGATCTAACGCCTGCCGAGCTAGCGCAAATTAACAAAGCATTACGCAGCCACATCGAAAAAGAAGTTGCCTACGCCGTCGATGCGATCGGATTCGCGGGCCATAAGGCTCCGTAATTATTCGAGCCGGTAGTTCGGCGCTTCTTTGGTGATGCTCACATCGTGCACGTGTGATTCTCGCAAACCTTGCGGCGTCACGCGCACGAACTTAGCGCGTTTTTGCAGGTCTTCGATGTTCCTCGCACCAATGTAGCCCATGCCGCTTTTTAAGCCGCCCACCAGCTGGTGCAGAATTCCACGCGCCGATCCACGGTAAGGCACACGGCCTTCGATACCCTCAGGCACGAGCTTGTCGTGATCGCTGACATCCATTTGGCCGTAGCGGTCTTTGGAACCCTTAGCCATGGCGCCGAGCGAACCCATGCCACGATAAAGTTTGTAGGTACGGCCTTGATACAAAATCGTCTCGCCGGGGCTCTCTTCGGCGCCCGCCAAAAGATTGCCGATCATCACCGAGTTTGCACCCAGCGCGAGAGCTTTGGCGATATCGCCGGAGAATTTGATGCCACCGTCGGCGATGATGGTTTTGCCTTTTTTGCGCGCGATCTTTGAACACTCGATCACCGCCGAGAGTTGCGGCATGCCGACGCCTGAAACTATGCGCGTGGTGCAAATGCTGCCCGGGCCAACTCCGACTTTCACGACATCACAGCCCGCGCTCATCAGTTGCTCGGTACCATCCGCGGTCACGACGTTGCCTGCCACGATGATGGTGTCTTTGAAAGTTTTGGCGGCCCATTCAACCATGCCCAAGACGTTCTTCGAGTGGCCGTGAGCGGTGTCCACGCACAATACATCGACGCCCGCCGCGTCCAACGCCTGCGCCCGTTCTTTGGATGTGGCGTCCACACCGACCGCAGCACCGGCGACCAAGCGGCCATGGCTGTCTTTAGTGGCTTGCGGGAAGTTTTCGGCCTTCTCGATGTCCTTAATTGTGATCAAACCCTTGAGCATCCCCTGCCCATCCACTACCGGCAGCTTCTCAATACGATGTTTTTGCAAAATGATTTTGGCCTGCGTGAGTGTTGTGCCCACTGGCGCGGTAACCAACTTGTCTTGCTGAGTCATTAAGGCGGCAATCGGCTGGCTAGTGTTGGTTTCAAAACGCAAATCGCGGTTGGTGAGAATGCCCACCAGTTTACCCTTGATCGTGATCGGCACGCCGCTGATCGAATATTTGCGCATCAGGTCCAGGGCCGCGGAAACCTTATGTTCCGGAGAGAGAGTGATGGGATCGAGAATCATTCCGCTCTCGTACTTCTTCACTTTCTCGACTTGAAAGGCCTGCTCTTCGATTGCGAGATTTTTGTGGATGATCCCGATACCACCCATTTGCGCCATGATCTGCGCGACTTTGCTTTCCGTCACCGTGTCCATCGCCGCCGATAGAATCGGCATGCTCAGGCGGATGTCGCGCGCGAAGAAGGCGTCGGTCACCACATCGGTGGGAACGATTTCGGAAAATTGCGGAATCAGAAGAATGTCGTCGAACGTATAGGCGGTTGGAATGTGTAACTCGTCCATGACTCTACTCCTTGGGGGTGGGGTTTGGGGTGTCGTACCAGGCTTTGTATTCGATATAGTTCTTGGCCGATTGGGACAAGAAGGCCAATTCCTTTTCATTGAGCGGGCGCACGGCCTTGGCGGGTCGGCCGAGTATAAGATGCCCCTCCGGAAACCTAGAATTTTCGATGATCAACGAACCAGCACCCACGATCGAGCGTGAGGGAACTTCCGCTTGGTCCATGATCACCGCGCCCATGCCGATCAAAACTAAATCACCAATTTTGCAGCCATGAAGAATGACAGAGTGCCCGACGGTCACCTTGCTGCCGATTACGGCGCCGCACTTTTTATAAGTGCCGTGCACGACCGTGTTGTCTTGAATATTGGTCTCGTCGCCGATCACGATCGGCATGACGTCGCCGCGCAGAGTGGTGTTGAACCAAATGGAACAGTTTTTACCGATAGTGACGTCGCCGATGAGGTCCGCACTCGGCGCCACAAAACAGTTCTCACCGAATTGGGGTTCTTTACCGTTGAGCGGAAGGATCATATTGCCTCGGTTCTCAGGTCTCGGTTCTAGAAATCAATTCAAATAAAATCCACGCGCGCGCCTGCCTTCATTTTTTCCGCCGGCCGGCATTTGCGCGTGGGTCATTTCAGCTTCGATGTCGCGGCACTTGTTCAGAAATCCGCGCGTGCAGAAAAACTTGCTCTGGGCTTGCAAGCAAAACGAAATCGCATGATCGGCTCGCGCCTGCATCGACTTCAATTTACGCGACCCGGTGAAGATTAAGTTCACGTACTGTTGGTGGCCCTTCAATTCGGTAAAGTGACATTCGCTGAGCGAAACGCCGAGCTGCTTAAGCGCCTCGAGCGTCACTTCATGCGGCGACATCGTAAACGACTGGGCGTTATGTTGGGTAAGTGCAATGCCTGCGTCGAGCGGTGAAAGCCAAACCGGCAAGACGGCTTCGCCGCCTTTTTCACGGAACAACATGACCGGGCGGGCTTTGTCCATGCCCGAAGTCAGACCGAAGGCTTCGAGTTCAATGGTTTCACTTTGCGGCTTGAACTTGGCCTCGAGCACACGCTTCATTGTAGCACCTGCTCGCCACGCAAAACGAGGGGACGAGCATCATCGATGCGCACGTCCAAGGTGTGGCCAATGGATTCAGGTTTGCCGGCAAAATACACGGATTTGTTTTGCGTCGAGCGACCCTGCAAGCGTCCAGTCTCAGCGTCGAATTTTTCCACCAATACTTTGAGCGTACGGCCTTCATATTTTTTAGCGTCGGCGAACGAGAATTCGCGATGGAATTGCAAAACGCGGCTTAGGCGCTCGCTCTTGACCTCGTCGTCGATCTGATCGGTGAAACGCGCCGCTTTGGTCATCGGGCGCGGGCTATAGGCGAAGGCGA
>JAYWAE010000263.1:0-4613 GCA_043782715.1 Pseudobdellovibrionaceae bacterium
GCTTCACGCAAGTCCAAGAACAGCTGCTTCATTTCCGACTCGCGGATGCCCGACGTCCACACGTAGCGCGACGGGTCTTCGGCGTAACCGCGGAACGCCAAGCCCGTGGCTGAACGCAAAATGTTCATGCGCGATAGGTTTTCAAAGCCGTGTATGATCGAGAACTTGTCGAGTGCCGCGAGACCCGCCACCCACACGCGATTGTCGCCGCCCGTGGAGTACAAAGGCCGCATGCGCTCACGCACTTTGATAAAGTCATCCCATTCCGACCCGCCAAGTGCCTTCATCTTCGTGCGCACTTCGAGCGGCAACTGATCGTCCGCTTGCAGATCGGGAACCTTCGTCTCACCCGGGCGCCGGACGGAGATATACTCACGATCGAGGTTCATCTGCACGTAGGCCCAACGGTAAAATTCAGCTTTGACATTGGCCAAGGTCTGCAGCGTCAGCCCCTCGGTCCGCCGTTCACTGGGAGTGACAGACTGATCACCAAACACGCGAGTGACCAGCACCCTCGTGCCCTGCGTGAGAGAAACCAAACGCCATGCGGGCGGAAACCAACCCATGGCGTAGGCCGCTGAGAGCAGGCGATCGAGCACCGGGAATGCGATGGTCTTTGAGGGTTGCCGATTGGTCGCGTCTTCCACCAGAGCGAAAACCTGATCCGCCAGGTACATGAAATTTTGCAGGCCGACACCTTTGAGCAACGACTGGCTTTTGACGCCGACTTGGTATTGCAAGTAGCCCAAATAGCAGCGCGCCAGCGACTGCAGCAAAGGCAAAAATTCACCGGGCCGGATCACGTCGGGCTTTTCGCCCGAGACCATCACTTCTTTTGCAACGCTCAGAAAATCGGTCCACTCTTTAGGTGAATGCGAACTTTTGAAGTGCTCCTCCCACTGGATGAACGCGCGGAACTCGGTCATAAAGGCTGCGAAGTGCCCGAGGTCGTAGGAATTGCCACTGCGTTCAAGCCGACGCGCCAAAACCTGCGCGGTCATACGCAAAGCTTCGTACGCTTCCGCCAAGCGCGGTCCAAATCCGTTGACGTCTTGATTGACTGCCAGTTCGGGATTGAGCATGCGCAAATGCGGTTTGATCCGGATCGCTTCGATGCGAAGATCCTCCAGAAATTGTACGGCCGCATACAGCTCCGCGCGCGTCAGCCGCTTGTCCGAACCGCCGACCAAGAATTGCTTGATCACCATGAATTCATACAGCAGCTGGTCGGATATCTTGCGGCCTTTTAGGAAGTACGCTTCGAAGAACGCACGGAGCTCCTCAGGAGCATAGGTGGAACGGTCGCCCCCGCGCGTGAGCTGGGCGAAGGAAGTAAAGGAATGTTGCAGGCAACCGATGAATTGATTGATCCCCTCGACCGGCATCTCATCGGCGATGTAGCTCTGGATGCGCACCGGAATTTCACCGATACAGCCATAACCCTCGCCACTGTAGCCGACGGGTGACTCTGATGCGGGTTTCTCCCCGACTTTCAAACCACAAGCCGCAAGTCCCGACATGCAAAAAAACAATACGGCGCAAAAAGCCGTCCGTTTAATACACATAACCGACTCCCGCATAGACTCGGTCATTGTTGCGGTAGCGCGAGAACAGCCCGGCATCGCCAGACGAGGGATCGACTCCGGCGCCAATGACATCGGCGCCGACTAGGACACTGTAGTCACCTAGTGCAAAACCGGTCTCAACCGACAACCAGCCGCCTTTTTCAGGGATCGAATATGAATAGCGGAAACCCAAGTCCCATTGATTCTTGCGGCTGTGATCGATCAACATGTGCCAATCGACGGCGGCCAACTCCTTGAACGGATAGCGATCGAGCGAACTCGACACCTGGTCACTGTCGATCAGCCCGCGCTGATCGGTTTTTTGCACGGTAAAGGCTTGCATGTACGAAAACTTCAGCCACGAAGCCGGCAGCAAAACCGGCGGCAGGAAATGCGCGTACGAGAGACCGGCGATCATCATCGAATCCAGCGGCGCTTCCTCGTAATCGGCCGGCAGTCCGGAGGCGTTGGGCTTGTCGTAAGAGAGCGAAATCCAGCCAGCGTCTTCGCTGCGCTTGAAGCCGGTCTCAAACGTACCTACGTTGTGCATGATCACCACCGGGTGCACGACAGCCGTGATCTCTACCGGGGCCGCGCCGCCGAGTCTGGCGCAATTCGCGCACTCGATACCGAGGTGGATTTGATTACGCGGTTTGTAGGCGTAATTGAGATCCGTGTACCAGCCTTTTTCACCGTCGAAATGCAGGCCCAGGCCGAGGGCCGGATGCATTATGACTTTCTCTTCGGCAGGTCGGTCGAGCTCAAAGTTGAGCGGAGCATCCTTGGCGAACGGCGTCCCTTGGAAGAGCGCCACGCGGCTTTGCGGCGCGCGGAACCAGCGGCTACCTGAAGTGAACTGCCCGCCCTGCAATTGAAAGTTCGGGCCCTGGTCGGGCAAAAACAAGGGCGAGGTCAGCATGCTCAAGTGCACTTTGGGAGAAAACTGCCAATCGAGGAAAACGCCGATCAATCCCTCTTGTTTAGGCTGCAAATAATCCCAGCGCAACTGGGGCTGCCACACGCCGAGATTGAACTCCTCATCGAGCCGGCTCCAATGGCGCTTTTGCCGGCCGACGGTGAAGTCAAATCCCGGCGCGATCTGGCGCGAACTCAGATAAAGCTCAGGCACGCCGAAGTAAAATTCGTTTCTGCCTTCCAGCGCACCTTCAGCCACTGGATTGAGCTTGAAGTTCAACGCCTGCGTATGCGGCTCGAGATCCAAGCCACCCGAAAGATACGTGTAGCTGTCGCCCTGGCGCACGGCTGCCGGTTCGCCAAGATAACGGTTTTGTGTGAGGTTGACGTCGAGCCGCTTCACGCCTGTCGGCACCGGCTGCATGCGCACTTCGGCCGCGGCACAGGTGCCCGAAACGATCGCAGCCATTATGTAGATTAAACCCCGGCGCATGCTGAGGCGGAGTTTAGCCAGTTTTTAAGGGTGGTTTCAATTTGGCAGCGGCGTGCGTGAACTCATTTCACGAATGGCTATAATTGCTCAACGCTTAGACAGTTCGCTCAGGATGTTCATGAGGTTGTCCCGCTCCGCGCGCAGCACCCAGGAATCCTTGTGCATTTGCCAGTTGGCGAAGAGCAGCAATCCGCCGAACATGTTGTCGGGGGTGTTACCGTATTTCAACATGAATGTAAAAATGCCCTTTACCAGATCGTCTGGAGCACTTCCACCCATCATCAATTTGTTGATCGTCGGCCCATAAACCGGATACGACGCCAGCCCCTCAGGCGTGGTGATGATCTCATTGGCATCGAAGTCAAAGCGCTGAAGGTACGTCTCGGCGTACTCAAAAAGCTGATAAGTCTGCATCAAATCCTTGATCGAATACGTGCCGGTGGAGAGGTATCCGTTGGCTACGAATTCAGCATTGGTCATGTATTTGAGAAACCGGTCCTTGCCCCATAGCGGAATGATCGCCTTGAAGCGCGGGGTGGCGTCGAGCACGCCATATCTGGGATCCAAGGCGAGATTGCGCACGCATACGGGCTCGCGCGAACCGCAAACTCTATCTGCGGTCTCGAGCCAAACTTGCGCCGAACGGAAAGCCGACATGACTAAACCCATGTAGCGCACGGCTTCGCCGAGCTCGAGATGATCATCGCCATTGCCCGAGAGGGAGAACAGGTCGCTTTCGCGAAAGCGCTTGTTACTCAGAGACATGTTGCTCGTCAGCAACCAGCCGAAGTTTTGCAGCAGCGGCAGCACTTCGCCGACGGCCGTGTCCATTTCCTCGTGGATGATGTAGTCTTCGGTGCGATCCGTATAAGCTTCCTTGAGCATGCGCAGGAGCGTGTACGGCATCACCGAGTGGCGGATATTGTTTGCGGACCAGACAATCGGCGGATGGGCATTGAACACCATGCGCCCAAGTGCATCCCACTCAAGCGAGGGCGACTGCGCGATCAAGGCATTGAAATGATCACTGAGCGGAACGTTCGGCGCCACGCCCGGTGAGCCGATCAAAACTCTCCAGAGCTCGATGTGCGTGCGCAAAATGGAAATATGACTGAGACTCAACTCTTTGTATTGAGTCACATGGTCGCCGAGCGGCCGGCGCAGTACCCAAGCAAACGCCTTGTCCATGGCATCCACTTTAAAAGCTGAGGGCAACCAAGCCGTAGCTTCTAGTTTGACGAAGAGGTCATGGACTTCAGATACCGGAATTCCACCAGTGCGATGGACCAGTGCCGCGCGCACCAAGGCGTCGAGCATTTCGTTTATACTTTCCGGCAGTACAGGGCGCGTGAAGCCGTTCTCGACGTCATCGGCGAAGCTAAAACGTGACGCCAAATAAAAGTGGAAGACCCGCGCCATTAGGCCGCCGACTGCGAGCCACTCCGGCCCCTCGACAACGGCCCTATTCCCGCCAATCAGCATGCGCTTGGCTTCAGGCATAAGATTGACCGCTTCTCTGAATGTCGAAATCGCACCTGTCGCGCCGCCACTCTTGCTCATCCAAGCTTCGAGTGCCTCGAGGAAGTGGTCGAGCTGAGCAAAACTATAGGACTGCTGACGCTGATTCAACCAGGCAGCAA
>JAYWAE010000264.1:0-12227 GCA_043782715.1 Pseudobdellovibrionaceae bacterium
GACCGTCCGCGGCCTTTTGAAAATCCCGAAATTGCGGGTTGGCTGCGCCACATCGGCGAGGCACATGGTCCGAGCTTTCCTTCCAATCATGCGACCAATTGTTTTGCGGCGGCCGTGATCTTGGCTTGGTACTTTCCGGAATGGGTGCGATTGATATACGCTTTCGCGCTACTTGTGGCCTACAGCCGTATCGCTTTGGGAGTGCATTATCCGTCAGACGTTTTGGCTGGCATCATCTTGGGATACACTGTCGGAACTGTGGTCAAAATGCTTTTACTTAACCGGATTCGCGCACTGCGTATTCGCAAACCTGTCTCAAAACCAGAAACCGATTCCGACGATTGGAGACTAAGATCCCGACGTCTCGCGGATGATTGACGGATTTCCAAGAATTCCTCGACTTCAGGGCCTTCCCCTGGACGTCGGTCCAGGCACCACGCTTGCAATTCAAACCTCCGACTGCAAACTGGAGGCGAAAATATGAATACGCAACTGACTTGGATCACTAGAGGAATAATCAGCATCGCAGCCATCATGGCTTTTGGATGTGGACAAGGTTTTAAGACATCGAGTGGCGCATCTAACAAGACGGCCGCGCAAGCTGTCGCCAACGTGGACAATCAAATGGCGAAAGCCGATCAAGCTGCGAAAGATGCCGCACTGGCCATGGCCGATGCCGATGCCGCGATTAGCAAGATCACCGACAAAGACGGCAACATCAATATTAATTTGTTCACCAAGAGTACGACCACAGGCACGCAGACGTCAGGTATTCTGGCTCCGCTGGTGGCTAAGCTGCAACCGCTCTTCGACTCGGTCTTTGATAAGGTCAACGCGGTCAAAGTTCAGTTCGATGCCGCACGCGCGGCTCTGGCCGATGCTCTGGGCAAATTGAATCCGAACGATCCTGCGCAAGCCGCAATGATCGCCACGGTTCAAACACAGATGGCACACATCGATGCGTTGGAGGCTCAGTTCCGCGACAAAATTCACATGCTCGCCGGAAAATTGAGTCTTGCGATCACGGGCTTAGACAAAATCGTCAGCGGCGTGACCTCGTTCATCCCCGGCTTCGGCTGGTTGGCGAGCTGGGCTCTCGACATGTTCGTGATGGACGACGTGAAGAATCTCATCCTCAACCTGCAAGCGAAACTGATGGCCCTATAAACAAAGCCAGTCAGTAAGTTTGAAACGGAAAACCCGCTGCCAAGCGGGTTTTTTGTTTTTTCCGGATTAAAAAAACGTATAAACAAATGGTGCGATCGCGCTGCCTTGAGCGAAGACAATCAAGGCGCCCACAAGGCCGAGCACTAAAAGGAGCGGGACCAGCCAGTAGGCTTTTTTGGTCCGGATGAACTCCCAGTATTCGGCGAGAAACTCTCTCATAGAAGAATGCTAATTCATCCAGTCGAGATCTGTCAAAATTTGGCGCGCCAAAAAGCTATAAGCTGCGGCCGATGGGTGCCGGTCGGGCAAGTACGGTGAAGCCTCCATATAATCCTCTAGGCGTATGCCGGAGTAATCGAGTGTGGCGATTCCGGCCTGATCGAGGTAGGGAATCAGGACTTGCGGTGCGGCATTGCCAGGAAAAAAAGCCACATAAAATTCGCTCTGCGGCAGTAGCTCCTTAAGCCCGCGTTGCAGGTCTTCCACGACCGCGGCAAACAATTTAAAGTGCTGGTCGGTGAACCTTGGCGGCATCTCGACGGAAAAATACTTGAGTAACTCGCTCGCGGCCAGCCACTGGTACACCCAATCGGTCCATGGCCGCCCGCTGCCGTCTAACATGGCGTTTGTTTGTAGCCGACCTTCTTCATCTAAGTAGTAATAGGGCAAATTGCGTTGCCAATTGAATCCGGCTCGGTAAACGTCCAAGCTGCCGGTCAGCCGGTTGAGATGATGATCTACGAAAAAATAAACTATTTTTGTTTTTTGGGCAGCGGTGATTCCGCTGGCGAAGTGGCCGCTGCGCACCCAGCGCAAAAGATTGCCCGGGCCCCATCCGTGAACGCCATAGTTATAGGCCCGCACATCCTTTTGCATTTGCGCCACGCGCGCGGCCATCGTCTCCGCTTGGCCAACGCCCTCTCCGACCGTGTAGGAGCAGCCGAGAAGAAGCAAATTGCGCGTTCGGCTCAAATCATCTTGTCCTTCGGTGAAGCGGCGGCCGGTGCCGTCCATTTGATAAAAGACCCGGTAATTGACTTCGCCTCTAAGGCTGTTTTCCTGAACGTAACCCGCGAATCCGTTCGCCATGCGGATACCGGTCCAACTGTCCCGCTGGAAATACTGCGGAGGATACGCCGGGGGATGCGACGGAATTTCATGTATCCGTAGCGGAAAAGGGTGCGGGGATTTGGGCGGCAAATGAATCGCAATGTGCGTATTTGACCGCGTCCGTGTGGGCAATGTGCTCGCACCAAATCTTGGCGGCTGATAGGGGCCGTCTGGCTGTGGCCACTCTCGCAACGCCCATTCGCCGGCAGCTAAGACCGCCAGGGCAACAGCTAGGCCGAAAACCGAGGTCATTCCGGCTAAGACAAATCGGCGCACCCACGAGCCAAGTGAGGTCGCAAGAGGTCGCGGCATTTAATCCTTTTCCAACTGCTGGTGGTATGGGTTTAGCAATGCGATCGGTTGTTCCTCTTTGAGTAAAAGGTACCCGCCAATTGCGAGTGCGTCCAGATCCGTGCCCATCAAGCAGCGCCAAGCGTCGGTGGGCGTGTTGACGATCGGCTCGCCACGCACGTTGAAGCTGGTGTTGACGATTACGGGGCAGCCCGTACGGGCTTTGAATTCACTTATCAAAGCGTGGAATAGGGGATTGGTTTCGCGATGCACGGTCTGCACGCGCGCCGAGCCGTCGACGTGTGTAACCGCTGGAATGGCAGTGCGGCGATTTTTGAGGCGCGCGAAGCCCTGGCCCGCGGCATCGCCCACTTGCCGGTGGGTGGAGCGTACGTCCGCGACCAGCAACATGTAGGGTGAATCGGAGTCGAGCTCAAACCAATCGGCGACGTCTTCACGCAATACGGCAGGTGCGAACGGCCGGAACG
Source organism: Pseudobdellovibrionaceae bacterium (assembly GCA_043782715.1). GTDB lineage: Bacteria > Bdellovibrionota > Bdellovibrionia > Bdellovibrionales > UBA1609 > JALHOQ01. Next base: position 3,057 of record JAYWAE010000264.1, read on the forward strand.
ATTCGCGGAATTTGATCTTGAGATTGAGCAGTGTCTGCATCTCGCTCGACCTGGCGTCGGCGAGAATCGAGCGGCTGCCGAGCGAACGCGGCCCAAACTCCATGCGGCCTTGAAACCACGCCAGCGCTTTTCCGGCTGCCAGCAAATCCGCAGAGCGGGCTAGCAACTGTGTCTCGCTCAAGCGGTGAAAAATGGCGCCGGCCTGTTTAAGTTCAGCTTCGATTTGCGCGTCCGTATACGCGGGGCCTAAAAACGCGCCGTGCATCGAGTCTTGCTCACGCGGCACCCGTCGGCTTTCGGGTTTGAGGTAATGCAGCGCCAGAGCCGCTCCCAGAGCACCTCCCGCATCACCGCTCGCGGGCTGGATCCAGATTCCGTCAAAGCGTCCGTCGCGTAGAATTTTACCGTTGGCAACGCAGTTGAGCGCTACGCCACCGGCCAAGCAAAGATGGCGCGCGCCGGTCGACGCCGCCACTTCGCGCGTGAGTTTGAGCATGATCTCTTCCGTCACGGCTTGAATTGACGCCGCCAAATCCATATGCCGTTCGAGCAGCGGCCCCTCAGCGTCGCGCGTCTGGCCACCGAACAATTTATGAAAAGCCGAATTGGTCATGCGATCGCCGGTCTCATAGCCGAAGTACTTCATGTTAAGTTCGAAGGAGCCATCGTCCGCGATGCGCACGAGTTCGCGCCGGATCACATCCGCGTACTTTGGCTCACCGTAGGGCGCCAGCCCCATCAACTTGTACTCGCCCGAGTTCACTTTGAAACCGCAATAAGCGGTGAAGGCCGAATAGAGCAGGCCGAGTGAATGCGGAAAGTGGATTTCGCGGGCCAGCTTCAACTCTTTGCCGCGCCCTATGTGCAGCGAGGCAGTGGCCCATTCGCCGACACCGTCGAGTGTGAGCACAGCTGCATCTTGAAACGGCGACGGATAAAAAGCGCTGGCGGCGTGGCTCAAGTGATGCCATGAAAATCGCAAACGCTGGCGCATCTCCGCGCGGGTGCCGGGGCCGGGATCACTGCACATGTCGGCTAAGGTCGCCGCCAGTGTGGATTTCAAAAAAAGTTTTTCTTTGAGCCACACGGGCAGGGCGCGGCGGAAGGCGCCAAAGCCACGCGGCGCGTGGCTGAGGTGATTTTGCAAAATACGGTCGAATTTTTCGAATGGCTTTTCGTAGAAGACGATTTCGTCCACTTGTTCGAGCCGGGCACCGGCCTCGCGCAGGCAGTACGCGATGGCTTGGCGCGGAAAGGCGGCGTCGAACTTGCGGCGGGTGAAGCGCTCTTCTTGCGCGGCCGCCACGATCTCGCCGTCTCGGATCAGCGCCGCCGCGCTGTCATGGTAATAGGCCGAAAGCCCGAGAATTAAGCGTCCGTTGGCCGTCCTCAAAACTGCTTTAGTAAATATTTTTCATTTACTTCTCGCGGCTCGTTCGTCCAGTGTGATTTCCGTCCGCCATCCACAATCCGCCGTTTCAGCAAGCGACGGACAAGGGCAAAAGGCGTCAACACGAGAAAAAAAACGGTTCCTAGAATTACTGGCTGGGTGACTTTAGCAAGCAGTTCGCCGAATGCCAGCCAGCGCGCGCGCGGGCGGGTCAGCCACAGCGGGGCCGCGAGCGCTAGTGTTACAAAAACGAGCGCCAGCAAGGCGAGTGGAATCCATATTTGGTGATGGCGGAAGGCGCGCCACAAAAACAGCAGGCCGAAGGCCACCGCCATTGTCATTCCAAAACTGCGGTTTTCGGAAGTGCCGGATTGCATATTTGCGATTCAAAACGTTAGCAACGGGCGTGTAGGACGGCAAGTACAAACATGGGGCTCGCGTGTATCCTAAACAAATTTACTTCTATCCCGGCAGTCTCATGGCGCGGGTCGAAAGGAGTGACCTGGGCGTATCGTTATCTAACACCCGTTGGGAGCTTCTAAAACGCTCCCGATCTATTTGATTCTCTTGTGGTATCGTCACTTCTTTTGCTTTTATCATCTATAAGAATGTCTAACTGATGCAGAACTTGATTTTAAGCCCCGAACAGCCGCAAAATTAAGGTAGAGGCTACACTTAGACCGCGGGTCTATCTTTAACAGGAGGCGCGTCTTCAATAGGAATCTCTCAGGAGCCCTGATCCTCAATTCGGGCTACGAGCCAATCAAAGTCGTGAATTGGCGTAAAGCGATGATTCTCTGGTTCCAAGACAAGGTCGAAGTTTTGGAGTTTCACACGGTGACCGTGTCATCGCCCAGCCGGACTTTCGCCCTGCCTGCCGTCTTGCGCCTCAAACAATATATTCGCCCCTACTTTTCGCTCTCCGTGCGCCTCTCGCGCCAGAACATCTTTCTGCGCGACAACAACATCTGCCAGTACTGCTATCGTAAATTTTCTGAAAAAAAGCTGACCGTCGATCACGTGATCCCTTTGAGCAAGGGCGGGCGGCATGAATGGACGAATGTGGTTACGGCGTGCTCCACCTGTAACAATAAAAAAGGCGACAAGACGCCCGAAAAGGCCAGCCTGCGTTTGCTCAACCGGCCCGAGAAACCGCGCTGGTTGCCGAACCGTGATTTGGATCTTGAAGGCAACCGTCTTCCCCACGCATGGAAGCCGTATTTGTTAGCACGTTGACGGCTTGCGGCTTGAACACTTACTGAGAAACTCAAACTGACAAGTTGCCGAGGCTCAACCTTTGCCCTATCGTTAAGCGACTGATAGAAACCATGGGGTAGTTATGTGTAAGCTTTCTAACGTTCTATTGTCCGCACTTTTGCCGTTCGCATTCAATCCCTTGGCCTACGCTGCAGAGACTCCGGTCAAGGTGAAAGTCCCACTGACTGTTGGATCCTTTGATCTCACTGCGGCCAAGGTCATCGGCAGCGGCGAGAAAAAGGGCGGAGTGTACACCGCCAAAGAAATCAAAGTGAAGGTCGACGACATGACTACCGGTCAGCCCTTGCGCGACAAGCACACCAAAGAGCATCTCGAATCTGCCAAGTATCCGTTCATTACGGTCAGCGACATCAAAGCCAGCGGCGGATCGGGGACGGCCAAGATCACAGTCAAAGGCATTACTAAAGAGATCAAGTTTATATACAAAGACGCTGGGCCAGGTAAGGCCACGGCTGATTTCAAGCTCAACCTGAAAGACTTCAAGTTTTCGGGCATCAGCTACCTCGGGGTAGGGGTTGAAGATGAAGTGCAGGTTACGGCCACACTCCCTTATTCTGGGAGTTAGGGCTGGCCGGGTCCTGATCGGGCTCCTACTCTGCGGCTCGGCCGCCCTTGTGAGTTGCGGCCAGGATTACAATTCCAATTCGGGTGACGCTGCACTTGGCGGCTCGGGGATCGATTGCACGACACCCGCCGGAGCGCGCCTATGCGCCGCCTATGATGCGTTCAAACACAATGGTTGTTTCGCGGCGAACTGCCACAGCTCGTGGTCTGAATTCAAAACCGATGCGGCCTGGCTTGGTTCAGGCTTGGTCAGCGCGGGTTCAGCGAGTGGTTCGACACTTTTCCAAAAACTGCAACTTCCCGGGGGCGGTGGCGGCAATATGCCAAAAGACCGTGGACCAATGTCCGCGGCTGAATATCAGGCCGTGCAAGATTGGATCACGGCCCTGTGATCAAGTGGATTGGACTTCTATTCCCACTTCTCTGCGCGAGTTTCGCCCACGCCTATCCCGCCTACGTCAGCTATGGTTACCAGTCGTGTATTGCCTGCCACTACAATCCGATGGGCAACGGTCCGCTGAATGACTATGGCCGTAGCGTCGGCGCCACCACTATCGCCGGCCGTATGTTTTACTCAAAAGCCACGCGCATGGATGATGAAAAAGTCGCCGATCGCGCTGGATTTTTGGGCACCACGCCGAAGAACACTTGGTTTCGTCCATCCGCGAGTTACCGCGGCCTATATTTGGAGCGCAACTTCAGCCAGAAGAACCAGCAAGATCAGTGGATCAATATGGACGGCAGCGCCGCATTGGCTTTGAAGTTTTTGGATAAAGACAAGCTGACCATGGTTGCGCAAATCAGTTATGCGCCCGCGCCTGCAGCTTCCAGAAGCGGTGGCGTCAAGTATGAGGAGTACCGCACGCGCGAACACTATATCGGATATCGGTTTAGCAAGGAGTTTGGCCTTTATGCCGGCCTGATGGACAAAGCCTTCGGTATTCGCGTTCCCGATCACGTCGCCTTCAGCCGCATTCTGACGGGTATGACCCAGAACGATCAGACGCATGGGATATTGGCGCATTACTTCACGGGAAAATTCGAACTTGCGGTGCAGCCCTTCGCCGGCAACTTGGCGCAAAAAAATGAAAAGTTGCGGCAGGCCGGAGCTACGACGCAATTTGGTTTCGCAACCGGTGAGCACTCGCGCGTGGGCGGATCGCTCCTGCATTCGACGTCTCAGTATTTAACTGAAAATATGTACTCATTCGACGCCCGTTCCGGTTTTGGCAAGGGCCACAGCCTGCTTTTCGAAGCCGGGCAGGCGGACCGCATTCCGAAAGGCTCCGAGAAAATCTCCTCGCGCTACGTGTTCATGCAGAATCAGTGGTTGATTGGTTCGGGCCTCTTCACCCTACTCACCGTCGAAGCCATGATTCCCGATACCAAAGTGGCCGCGGAAACCTATCGCTTCGGTCCAGGAATACAGTGGTTCCCAATCTACAGGATGGAATTGCGGGCCGATGTTTACAACACCCGTCAACACGCCGCCGCTGCCTATTCCGACGACACCTGGACCGTGACCGCGCAGGTGCACCTATGGTTTTGAGAGGTGCCGCGCTCATTTTACTCTCCTGCCTTCTGCCGAGCGCTTGGGCCTACGATCCTGCGCCGCTGAAAAAGGCGATGGATCTTTACAATGCCAAAAAATACCAGCAGGCGGCTGAGCTAGTCGAGAAATCATACGACCTCAAGAGCCAAGACATTCCACTTAAGGTTCCGCATCTTGCAGCGCTGCTGAATTTGCGGATGCAGAAGTATCAAAGATCGGCTGATATCGTCGACAAGGCGGTGCGTAGCCACTTGAGCTGGTGGCCACCGGCCGAGCCAGCGTCCCCTGATGTTGGAGAAAAACTGAAATTCGACGGCAGAGCCATTCAACAGCTGATGTTTACTGGCGCCGAGTCGCGTGCAATGCGTTTTACGGCGGAGTACGACATTCTCAGCGCTGCCGAGCGGGAGCAGTTGAAAAAAGATGCAACGGTTTACATTGAGGCTCTCACTCAAGCTGGCTTCGAGCCTGAAAAGCTCGGCAAACTCAGCGCACGCATGCAGGAGCACGAGGAACAAGCGGCCAAAGACACGTACAAGCTCGGCGCCAGCGTGGCGGTGAGTTATTGGACCTGGGAAGATCGCATGCTCTTCAGCGTCGGAACGTCGGCCGAGTCCGCGCACATCGAGGTGTTCACACCGTGTGTCGGCGGTAGTGTCGACTATACAAGCTCAGTTTATCAATTCTTGGGCGGCGGCTGCATCGGGATGGGCAAAGTGGGCGCGCGCTTCGATAGCGGCACCTACGATAGCGCCGGGCAGGTCACCGTGGTCGAAGCTTATGGCGGTATCATGCGCAATCTCTCCGACGAAGGCAGCGCCGTCGGCGCCGAGGCCCATGCCTTGAATCGATCTTTCAGCGCCAAAAATGCGACTGGCCAGAAGGGCAAAGCCGAAGATCAAGGCTTCGCCATCATGGCTGTGGGCCGCTTTCAAATTTGGAAATTCGAACTCAAGCTCAAGGGCGGTGCCATGATCGCCAACCCGTCGGGCCTATGGGCCATGGAACTTTCGCTACCTGTTTACTGAGCGTGCGGCCGCGTCCGCGTCCGCGATTTTAATTTGCTTCCAAAATCTGTTCCTGACCTTCCGCACCTTTGGTCTGAACATCATTGAACGGATAGTAGAGAATCAATTTTTCCGTGCCAGCGCCTTTGGTGGTGGTCAGGCTCGCGCCCGCAGCCGGTACGACGGTGATTTCTTCCATGCCGTAGAATGCCTGATCTTCCAGCTTCGGTGAAAGCGTCAGCCATTGGCCCGCGTCCTCACCAAGAAAGTCATCGCCTTCAAATGTCTCACCACTCTCCGATTGCGCCGCCACTTTGATGTGCAGCTTGCCGTCAGGTGCGAGCGCCAACGGCTTCATCGGGGACTCTAGCACTGCGAGGCTCGAATGATTGAACGGCGCCATTGCCGATTCGCTCAAAACCGCCGGAGTGTAATCCGGCGCCGCATCTTTTTGAGCGGTGCTGGACGACAGCAGCTTCTCGTACTGCAGACGGATGTCACGGGCCTTGGGAGCGTCAAGGAGCAGCGTCGTGAAGGTTTTATTCACGCCTTCGAGTGCTCCGCCAGCCACGCCCGCCAGCTCCTGATCCGCAATTCCGTCGCCGTCTCGATCGATTAAGACGGACAACGAGCACATGTGCCAAGTGGTTACGGGTGAGTACAGGTTGAACGCAAACTGCACCTTCTCAACCGGGCCTTGCGGGGTGTCTTCGCGAATGATGCGATAGCCGACCGAGCGCAAGTCGCAGCTGCGATTCATCCAGGCTTCATTGCCCGGAGGATTGGCCTTCTTGGCGTCGGTGCCGAGCAAGTTGAAAGCCGCGGCAAGTCCCCCGACCGGGCTAGCGTTGAGTAAGTCCACCTTACCGGCTGCGCCCGCTTGCGCTTTGATTTGCGAAGCTTCAGTGCGAATCGCCATGGCCGGAATCTTGAGCACCACGCGTTCACCGCGGATAAAGAGGATGCGTCCGTTGAGTTCAGAGGCGAAATCTTTAGAATTTTGCAGTTCATAGGTGATTTTGACGGTGACCGAAGCTTCGCCGCTGGCCGGCACCACCACTCGCGCGGGGAGTTCAAAAATTAACCCGGGCGTTGGATTTTCGCTGGCGATGGTCAAGGTCATTTTCTGCGCAGTCAAATTGCGCAGCTTGATGGTACGGGTGTCGGTTTTGTTTTGGCCAAGCTGCACGCGGCCCAAACTCAGAGCGCCGATGTCACTGACGATTTGCGCCTGTACGGCTTCGTCAATCTGGATCAAACCGGAACCTTGGAAGGTCATCGGAATTTCCTCGTCGCCTTTGTGCAAAACACGCGTGGTGTTCATCACGAGAGCTTTGATTTCTTCGGCGCTCAACTCGGGATGAGCTTGGCGAATCAGCGCTACGGCGCCGGTAATATGCGGGGCCGCCATGCTCGTTCCGTCCATGAGCACGCCGGTGTGGCCGCCGCCCATTTCGGCCGAAGTGATATTGCGGCCCGGAGCTGAAATTTCAGGTTTGAACATGCTGTCTTCGGAGCGTGGACCTTTGCTCGAGAAATCGGCGATTTGATCGATCTGCTCGGGTTTCTCAATCATGTGATCAGTTTTGAACGTGACCGAGACGGGGCCGAGTTTCATGTCGGCTTGCAGGCCCAGGCCCATGGCTTGGGTCACCATGAAGGCGGGGATGTCGAAGGTCGCCCCTTCGCCCCCCATGATGATGGGTTCGCCGCCATCGTTCGTGTAAACAACTGCGCCAATCGCACCGGCGGATTTGGCACGTGTGAGCTTTTCGATGAAGGGAACCTTGCCGCGGCCAATGAGGGCCACTTTGCCTTTCAACTTGGCTTTGACGTCGTCACTGAGATCTTGATCGGCCAGGCCGATGTCGACCAGCTCACCCGAAATCCCGTCGGCACGCGCGCACGGCAACGTGATGGCGCCATCGTAAATGCGGGCGTAGAGTTCCGGATTCTTGACGCTGGAGAACTTGGCGGCTGGATATCTCCAGTTGATGTCCGCACCGTCGACCGACGCCGCCACCGAGAGGGCATTGTCGGCAGTCGACGGATCACCGACGATGTAGTCGACGGCGCCCGAGTTGCCGGCGGATGCGACCACGACCGTACCGGCCTTGCTCACATTGCGCACGGCTTCCGAGTACAAAACTTGCGGTTGGCCAAAGCCGCCACCTAGGGACAGGTTGACTACGTCCAAGCGATCGCTGGGATCCAAATCTTGGTTTGGGTCGACGGAGTATTCAAGGGCGGCGACAACCACCGCATCCATGGTCGAACCTTCTTTGCCGAAAACTTTGACGGCATAAATCTGTGCGTCCGGAGCAACACCAGAATAAGTGTTCACTCCGTCTCCGACTCCGGCGATGGTGCCGGCGACGTGCGAACCGTGACCTTGCTCATCGAGGGGGTTCGGGTCGGGCTGCGGGAGATGCCGAGCGGTGAAGATCGAGGCGGCATCGAAGTCACTGCCGACCAAATCGGTTCCACCGACGACTTTGGAGTTGGGAAAAGCGGCATTGGGCTTAGCGCGGTCGATGTCGGCAAAGCCTTGGCCGGATCCACCGAGCATCGTGTGAGTGTAGTCTACACCCGTGTCGAGAATGCCGATGCGCATGCCAGCTCCGGTGAATCCGAGCTGATGGGTTTTGTCGGCGCCGATGTAACTGACCGAGTTCACTTTTTCGACCGGCTGGCCCGGCTGCAAGCTGACCTCGCGTGGGCGCGCCATCGGCATGACGGCCGAGACCCGTTTGACCATTGAGAGCCGCGAGAGTTTTTCGGCGTAGTCGCTGCTCACGTAAACGGCCATGCCGTTGATCGCCAAGTGGTAGTGGTAAATGATTTTCGCACCGGGCGCCGTGGCTTGCAACTTGGCTTCAAAGGCGGCGTGTTCGGCCATCACCTTGTCTTTGGCGTCTTGGGGAATTTGCAATCCCTTGTTCGTCTTGAGCGCGGTTGCGAGGAGTGCAGGTGAGTTGAAGGTGAACACGTACATGTCTTCAACGGCGCCGATCGGGCGATTGCTGAAAATACCGTCGCTTTCGCCGTTGCCTGTGTTGCCGGTTTTCTGTTTCGTGCACGCGACGATGGACACCATCGCCATGCTGAGAATTATGCTGCTCTTCGATAATGTCTTCACTGATTCCCCCTTTGATCTTCCCCACGCGCAAAATACGGCCTCGATCAAAATCTGTAAAAGATATTGCGATTTACGGTGTTCTGGAACGAATTACAGGACAGTCTGCGTTAACCCCCGGAAACACGTAGTAGAGAGATTATGAGATAGATAAGATATTTTTAATCAGGGGGATTTCATGCGCATGATCCGACCGTTACTCGCATCTTTGTGTCTTATAGTATGCAGCGGCCCAGCATTTGCC
>JAYWAE010000265.1:0-4605 GCA_043782715.1 Pseudobdellovibrionaceae bacterium
CGATTGGATGGAGGTCCAACTCACCGAGGCGCGGCCGGTTGATGCGAGCCATTTAACCGAGGCGAAGTCTTGGCTTTTGCGTGAAGGTTGGATGCGGGCGCGATAGCGGTTTGGAGCCTGCCAATCTCCCCGCGCGAGCGCAATACGTTCCAGTAGAAAAGCTGATAGAGAAAGAATCCGAAACTGAAAACCAGCACCCAAGCTCCAAGTTCTTGAAACTCCTGGGGCTTGTTACGCCAAACATAAAAAGCCCAGAGTAAAACTACTGGATGCAACATGAAGAGTAAGGCATGCAACCAGTTCTCAAAGCCCGTGCATAGATCGCGATGCTGCCATTCGTCTTTGGTGATAAAGATGCAGCTGAACAAAGCTAGACCTATAAATACTGGCTGAGCGATGGTGTTTTCAAAAAATAGCAGTGGAATGAAACAGGCGATGAATGTGAGCGTGTCGAGTGGATGGCCAAGCCTTTCCCAGCGCCGGAGTACACGGCGGCGGTGGCAATAGAACTCATCTACGGTCATGAGCAGCCCTTGGACCGCAAACGGCCACGCGAGATTCACCCGCACGCCTTGCGCATGAGACTCCCCGACAATGTCAGGCCAGGACCGAAAGCCATGCTGATCACGCGGGTACCGGCCGGAATCTCATCCAACATACGCTGCCAAACGTGGGGCAGCGTGGCCGAGGACATGTTACCGTGCCGGCGTAGGATCTCGCGCGAAAAGAAAACTTGCTCTTCGCTCAAGCCTAAAGATTCTTTAACCGCATCGATAATACGCGGGCCGCCGGGATGGATGGCGTAAACACATCCTGCATCTTGCCAGCCACTCACCAATCCGCGCACACCCGATTGCACATGTTTGGGAACTTCGCGCGCCAAAGTCATTTTGAATCCGTTTTGCGAAACATCCCAGCGCATCTGATCCAAGGTCGCGGGTGCGACGTGTTCGCGCAGCTGCAAAACTTCGTAGCCCAACTCCGGAGCGTGCTCCTCGACCCGGTAGGCGATCACGCCGTCGGCGAACAGGCTTTGGATCACCAGCTGCTCGGGATCATGGTGAAATGGGTCCAAATGCAGAGTGCAGAGTTCGGTGTGCAAAATCTCACAGCTGAGATTTCCACGCGCCATGCGTAGCGCCGGCAAGGCCGCATAGCAACCCATGTGATAGGCGTGCAAACATTCGACTTCGCTACCCCAGCCTTTTACGCTGCACAGCTGCTGAATCACGCTGGGGCTGACATAACCGGTGCACGTCACGTGTATCCAATTTTTGAAACCCGGCCTCTCTTGCGTGTACATACCGGCAACAGGTTTCATCAGCACTTCATTAAAGAAGGCCATGCGCCGGCTAGCATCGGCAGCTGTTTCGCGATCCGCGAAGATCTGCATATCCGCCCAATTGAGATGGGTAAAATCGCGCACGAACGTTCCACGCTCTTCGATTTTGTCCGGACCGCATCCGTAGCGGCGCAGGAGTTTAGCGAATTGTTCGGCAGTTGCATCGCCACCACAACGCGCATGCGCCTCGCTCAGCCAGCGCAAGCCTTCGGTCTGTGGCACTAGATAAGCCGGGGGAGTCCGGCGGAACTGCGAGAGGAACATCCGTGGAGCTCCATATCGCTTAAGCGTGAGTGATCCGAGTGACGCCGATCACACCCTTAAGCTTGCTCAGTTCACCCATCACTTCCGAGAGCTGCTGGGTGTTGCGCACGTTGACGTCGAACGTGCAGATCGCCTTTAGATCCTTAGTCGTTCGGGCTTGGGCGTTCAAGATATTGATTCCATGAGTCGCGAAAACCTCGCTCATCCCGCGCAATAAACCCGGAGTGTCGTGGCTGAGAACGCGCACGGTGACCACGCGTCCCGCTTCAGGAGCGAGTGTGCCGCTCCACGCGACATCAATGCGGCGATCTTGATCAAGTTCGAAGGCCTTCGGGCAATCGGCGCGGTGGATGACGATTCCACGGCCTAGCGTGATAAAGCCAAGAATGGAGTCGCCGGGAATGGGATTGCAGCACTTCGCGAAGCGCACCAGAACGTCGTTCATTCCGTCGACTTGCACCAATGAGGCGGTTTGCTTCTTCTTGCCAATGGCCGCCTGGAACGCGCGCTTGAGATAGCTGCTCTCTTCCTCTTTGGCAGAAATTTCTTTCTCTTCCGCGATGTCGATCTTCAATTCATGAATCACAAGTTGCGGAGTCAGCGTGCCATATCCAATTTTAACATAGAGATCGTCCGCAATTGAGCAACCATGATCTTTCAAAAGTTTCGCGAATTCCGGCTTTTCGATCGCCCGTTGCAAACTCATTGAAGCCTTGCGGAAAGATTTATCCAGCATTTCTTTGCCGAGAGCCATGGCGCGATTGCGCTCTTCGGTTTTGACGAATTGGCGGATTTTGGATTTGGCGCGCGTGGTGACGCAGATTTTGAGCCAATCCTTTGACGGCTGCTGCGTTTTCGAAGTGACGATCTCGATCGTGTCACCGCTCTTTAAGCGGTGCTTGAGCGCCACCATCTTGCCGTTTACGCGCGCGGAGACGATGCGATTGCCAACGTCGGTGTGCACGGCGTAGGCAAAGTCGATCGGCGTCGCGCCTTCGGGGAATTCCTTCACTTCGCCTTTGGGAGTGAAGACGTAAATTTCGCTGTCGAATAGATCGGACTTGAAGTTCTCCAACAGCTCATCCGGATTTGCTGTCTGCTGATGCTCACGGATCAATTCGCGCAAGCCGCTGAAGCGCTTGAGGTTCTCCATGTCGAGATCGCCGTTGTCGCCCGACTCTTTGTACTGCCAGTGGGCCGCGATCCCTTTCTCGGCGATCACATGCATTTCAAAAGTACGAATCTGAATCTCGATGCGCTCAGCGCCTGGACCAATCACTGTGGTGTGCAGCGACTGGTAGTTGTTGTTCTTGGGCATGGCGATGAAATCTTTGAAGCGCCCGGGTATCGGCTTCCACAGCGAATGCACTAGCCCAAGCACCTCGTAACATTCGGCCAGACTATTGACGTTCACGCGGAACGCCAGCACATCGTAGACCTGTTCGTAGTCGATATTGCTCGCCTGCATTTTTTTATAAATCGACCAAAGATGCTTGGGTCGCCCCTGCACTTCAAACTTAATGCGCGTGCGTTTGTCCAGCTCAGTGGCCAAAATCTTTTTCACGTCGTCGATGTACTTTTCGCGCTCGCGCCGCTTCTTCGCCACCTTCTGCGCCAGCCCGTAGTAAACCTCGGGGTAGCGGTAGCGGAATGACAAGTCTTCGAGCTCAATCTTCACTGCATTGATACCAAGCCGACTCGCCAGAGGTGCGTAAATATCAAAAGTCTCAGCGGCGATGCGCGATTGTTTGTCGGGCGGCATGTGATTGAGCGTGCGCATGTTGTGTAGCCGGTCCGCCAGCTTCACCAGCACCACGCGCACGTCTTTGCCCATGGCCACGATCATCTTGCGAATGTTCTCGCCCTGCTTCTCGTGAGTGTCGCGAAACTTCATCAAAGAAATCTTCGTGACTCCATCCACAAGGCGCGCGACGGTGGCGCCGAAATTTTTCTCGATATCTTCCAAAGTCACGTGCGTGTCTTCGACCGTGTCATGTAGCAGGCCGGTCGCGATGGTCGGCAAATCGAGATGCAGCCCCGCGAGTATCGCGGCGACGCCGAGTGGATGCAGAATGTAGGGATCACCGCTGCGGCGAATTTGGCCCGAGTGGGCCTTCTCGCTGAAGTCGTAGGCTCGTTGTATGAGGCTTAGATCAGCATTGGGAAAGTAACCGCGGATGAGTTCGAGTAAATCATCAAGGCTCTGCGGCCCGGCTTCCACCGGTTTTAAGTCTTGTACCGCTTCACTCATCGTCCCACTCATCCCCCAATAGTATTGACGGAAGAATTCTCACTGGACTGGAGAGGTAAACCGCAGAAACTAGCGAGAAAGATCGAGCTGAACCTGTTGGTCGGGGGTCAATCCTTCGGGGTCGGTCGTATCAAAATAAACCGCGCCGGCCGCGACTTCGCGTAGAGCGTTGACCACGTGCTTGTTGTTCTTTCCGGGTGCAAGGCACTCGTCGCCCTTCATGAGTTGCTTGCTGCGCTTGGCGACGAGCAATACGAGAGCGAAACGGTTGTGCACCTTATCCAAACAATCTTCCACGGTAATACGAGCCACGCGCTTACTCCTCGGGTCTAATGCTTAAAGAGAATCTAGTACCTTATTGATTTTTCAGCATGTTTTCAATGATTTTCCGGATCTGCCCTAAGGTGTCCTCGAAATCATCATTGATCAGCACATGTTTGAAGTGATCCGCCTGAGCCAATTCCTTAGCGGCGCTCTCTAGACGCTTGTCTAAGTCGGATGGCCCGGTTACCCCACGACTTATAAACCTTTGACGCAGCGCTTCTATAGATGGAGGCTTGAGAAAAATGGTCACCGTTTGCGGGAACTCGGTCATTACGGTCTTGGCCCCCTGAACGTCGATGTCGGCAATTACAATTTTCCCAGCTTTAGCAGCCCTTTCAACCTGGTCACGGGGTGTTCCGTACATCCGGCCATGCACGTGCGCCCACTCGATAAAGAAGCGATCCGCGAGCAGCTTCTTGAACTT
>JAYWAE010000266.1:0-4596 GCA_043782715.1 Pseudobdellovibrionaceae bacterium
GGCGAAATGCGCCAGCAGGCCGAACGCGAGTGCGCCCGCATTCTCGAGGAAGCGCAGCAAACCTCGCGCGACCTCAAAGAACAGCGCCTGCTCGAAGCCAATGATGTGATCAAAAAGAAAGAAGAAGAGCTGCTGGCGGCCACGCGCGACGCCATGACCGCGCAATTGGCCAGCTTTGAAGCGGACCTGTCCAAAGAGGCGGCGCGCCGCCGCGGCGAAGTGCAAATCGAACTGGACGGCCGCCGCGCTAAACTGGAACTGGAAAACTTGTCGCTGCACGAATCCGTAGCCCAACTCAAAGCCGAAATGAGCCAACTCACGGAGCAAAAGTCACGCTCCGAGAAAACGCGGCTCGAAACTGAGATTCAGATCAAGAAGCTGGATGAAGAGGCGCACAAGCTGCAAGCTGAAATTCAAGGCTTCAAAAAAACCTCGTCGACGCTCGCGCAAGAAGTCGACCACTTGCGTGGGGAAGTCCCGAAACTGGAAAAATCGCGTGAGACGCTCGCTAGACTTAACGAAGACATTCGCGAAGCCGGCGCGCGCGTCCAGAGGGCGCAAGAGCAGGCGGACGCCGACCTGCTACAGGTGCGCGTACGTTTGCAGGAGAGCAAGGCCAAGAGCGAAAAAGACGAAAGCGCTCGCCTCGACGAACTCAAACTGCAGATCGCCCGCCGCGGCCGTGAGCTCGAAGTGCAGATGCTGCGCGAACTCTACGACAAAAAAGACCGCATGAGCCGTGAGATCACGTTGACTGTTGAAACGTTCATGAAAAACAATCCCGATGCGAAGGGTCGCGCGCTGAAAGGCCTGCAAGAAGAAATTTCGTCGCTACTCGACAAGCAGCTCGTCACCGCTTCGCACGATGAGGGCACTAAGTCCAAGCAAGCAACCCTGGTCGAACTCAAGCGCCGCGAGAAATGGTCAACGGCCACGATCGGCGTCATCATGGGTTGTATTCTAGCTTTGGGCGCGCGCCACATCATGGATGAACTCGAAGTGAATTTGTCGCCCATGCAAAGAAAAGTCGCCGCCGCACAGGAGGCGCGCAAGCTCGACCTCGAACAGCGCAAGTTCAATCCGCCACTGTCGCTCGATTTCAAAGCCACTTATGTGGAAAACGTGGTGTACACCCGTGAATTCACCCAAGTGTACAACGCCGAGGACTTCCAGAATAAATTTATGAAGGCGCTCTCCAGCTACATGCTCAAAACTTGGAAGACCGACGAAGACAAGACGATTCAATTGCTCGGTATCTCGTCGGCACTGGTCAAACTGCTGAGTGAAAAGCGCGCCAACATCCATCCTGACTTCGAGGCCCAGGCACTCGAGAAAATGCGCCAAGACGAGAGCGATGCCACCAATCGCATGCGCAACCTGCTTGGCTCACAGGTGCGCTTCGAAGCCTTCAAAAAGTTCGAAAAAGAATTTTACGAGAAATACACGGCCGTCGTCCGTTGAGCGAACCCACTTCGGCAGATTCACAAACGGATTAGGGGCAGGCTTCTTTCAGCATGGTGACAGTGAAGTCCATCGCTGCACGCAAACCGTCGTCCGTCACAGGCTCGGACATCGCGCGGCCGAGTCCGTCTTTTTGATTCAAGCGCTGAAGTAGAATCCGGTTTTGTATTTCGGCGCCAAGATGTTTTTGCAGGTTGCCCGTGCGGCCCGAAATCGATTCGCAGATCATGGGGTAGTCTTTGTTTTCATGAAAAATGGCGTACAAAAGCGCCATGACCGTCTCCACTTGCACACCACTCAGTCCAGAGTTTTCGAGCTTGGCTTCGAGCCGGTCCCAAAGCCGCGCCGAGCGCCGGTCGTAGTCGAAGTGGGTTTTTTCCCAGGCAAGATTGAAGTCATGCGCGGCCAATGACGACGGACGGTATTCACGGCCATCCACCCAGCTGTGTTCCGTGATTTGCCGGGTAAAGTAAATTCCGCGTGAAATGCCCCACAGTGAGAGGCGCAGGCTAGGCTGGGTGAAGGTGGGGATTTCCATCGAGCCGCTGGCGTCCGGGCCCACTTTTGCCGCAGGCCCCGTTCCCACGATCGTGCCGTTACCTTCACGCACCCAACCCAATAGAACCTCCTGGCTCGACTCCAAAATGCTCACTGCGGGTTTCGCGCCGAGCATCCATTCCATTTCCAAATGGTTCAGGTGCGAATCGTAAAGACTCTCGAATTTATCGGTCGTCAGGAAATCAAAAATCTGCGCATGCAGAAAGGTCAGCCGGTTGTAGGCAATCAGAGAAACAGCCGGTATTGCAAAAAAGGCCGCGTCCACGCTTTTGAGTTTCTCATAGGCTTTAAGCGCACGCGCATCGACCCCAGGTACTTGCGCCTCCGCCTGTGTTTCGCGTGTGATTCGGGCATAGTCGTCGAGTGCGTATTGGCGCACCAACTGGCGGTCGGCTTCACGCGCCAAAATGCGGGCCCACAGACCTTTGCGCTCCAAGCGCAGCGCTGCCCGAGCGAGCTTTTCGTAAGTTTGACGATCTTGGTCCGCGCTGGCAATAGCCGTGCGATGCAACCCCTGTTCGCATAGCTCCTTAAGAGTCATGGCATGGCCTAGCGAGCCTATAAAAAACGTCAATAATAGCGCGAGAATTGTCATCGAACAGAAGTTGAATACGGGCTGGCGCTGTAAGGTCTGCATTCAGACGGATAGAGCAATTTAGGGGCCACGTATGACTTGCGAGCGGCCGCCCGTGGCAACGGGACCCATGGCGGCAACGGCGCCGTTGCCGGCGCCGCCACTCATTTAAATATGGTCGATGGAAATATCGCGATCCATAACGGTTTTGCGTCCGTCGGATTTCGCATTCTCTACTCCTTTTTGGCAAAGGCGCTCGATGGCTTTGCTGAGCACGTCGATAGTTTCGGCGGAGGTATTGAATCCGCCCTTCTCTTTGATGAACTTTTTCACTTTGCTAGTCACTACGAGTGAGTCTGACATGAGTTCTCCCTTTCAAGATTCGCCCCAGTTGAACCCATTTCAAAACCAAAAGGAAGGAATTTGCATTTGGCCGATCAAAGTCATGGCCCCCATCACGGCGGACAGCATTATGGGGGGCGGGGGAGATTGCTGCGCGCATCCATGCGCTTGTCCCTGCGAGACTCGCCGCAGGAAGCGGCTCACGCAAATTTAGCATCCTGCTAAGTTAGTCGAACTCACAGTCTGGCAGCCCAAACCGTCAGTCCGCCATTCTTCTTCGGATTCTCTTTCTTATTTCTCTCGCCCCAAAAACGAGTTCGGCTTGGCGCGCCCTTGCTCTTTTCTTGCAAGGGCGTGACAAACGCATGTCCGAGGCTTTTGGGGCGAGAGAAATAAGAAAGAGAATCCGAAGAAGAATGGCGGAGAGAGTGAGATTCGAACTCACGACACCCTTGCGAGTGTGACAGCGTTCCAGGCTGTTGGATTAAACCACTCTCCCATCTCTCCGCTACGGAACATCGTTTCAAAGCGAAGGTAGCACGCACAGGAAGTGAGTCAAGTCTGCGACTTTGCTCGGCGCTGCTGAAAGAACTTGCTGAGCAATCCGCCCGCCTCATCGGCGAGCAATCCGCCCGTCACTTGAGGCCGGTGATTCAAGCGCGAGTCAGTTAAAACCTGGTACAGCGATTCGACAGCTCCGCCTTTTGGGTCGGCGCAGCCATAGACGACGCGGTCGACTCGAGCTTGCACCAAGGCGCCGGCGCACATCACGCATGGTTCGAGAGTCACATAGAGTGTGCAACCGGTTAGACGCCAGCGGCCAAGTTTTTTGGTCGCTCGTTCGAGAGCGGTGATTTCCGCATGCGCGAGAGCCGATGGGCGGCTCTCGCGTTCGTTATAAGCTTCGGCAATAATTGTGTTTTCAAAGACGGCCACCGCTCCAACTGGCACTTCGCCCTCTGCCGCAGCCCGGGCTGCGAGCTCGAGGGCGCGGCGCATGAATGTTTCATCGGAGTTGGTGTTCAATTTTTAAGCCTTAACTCAAGCTCCGCCACACGAGTGTTGGGAATCCGGCAGAGTCCACGATTCGAGGGTGCGCAAATTCGTGATCGTATAGATCTTGCCGCGGTCATCGCCTTTCGGGCAATTCGCCGGAATGAAAACCAGGCAAACCAGCACATGGTCGCCGACCTTGGAGTTGCGAATCGCGGTCAAGGACACGTCCTCCTGATAGGCCACGGTCACGCCTTGGTTTTTTAACCAAACATGGGCGCCGCTTGCAAAGTTCGTGTCGCCTTCCAGGCGCGGGCCGATTTCGGCGATGATACTGCCGCCGCAGCTGAGAATATGATTGGGGAGCGGATCGTTCGCGGAAACTGCGTGAGCGCTGAGACCCGCGACGGTCAACATGAGAACTACGAGACCTTTCATAAAACCTCCATTGGGGGGATAAAGTTGAAACTCAGATAGCATGCACTGGGGCTTTGACACCACTATCCACGAGCCTGACGCCATTTAATGCAGAGCATAAAAATGGCAAACGAGAGTCTGTTTAAGAAATAGGCTCCTCAAACCCATAGGCCTTTGTTACACCTGGAAGACTTTCTGATTCCCAGAAACCTTTAGCCACACTTTAAGGCAGGTGATTCTAGTGGCATTAA
>JAYWAE010000267.1:0-4582 GCA_043782715.1 Pseudobdellovibrionaceae bacterium
GTGATTTTCTTAGACAGCGGATCTTTGAACAAGAATTTGAGTTGGTTTTTGTTCACCACTTCAAGCTGAGAATCGCAAACCGAGTGCGGGGGCGAGCTGATGATTATGCCGAGAATGCCGCCTGCGATGAGCAGGAAGGCGAGCACGCCTTTGGGGAAAAGGTCGAAGAGCTTATTCATGCTCTCAAGAGTGCCATGGGCCTGCACAAAAGCAAAGGGCCGGCTTGACCTGCGCTAGGCTGGCAACATAGTTCCGCCCTAAAATCCGCCGTCTGGGCGCGCGGATTTGGCTGGGAGAGAAAGTTCACTTTGCAATTTTAAAGCAAAATTTCCGGCGTCTGAGCGCACCAAATAGGCTGGGTTTTCTGGCGAACCGTTGCGTTTGATCAATTTTCCTTTGAGTAACTTTGCTGTCGGTGAAAGGTGCACCTCTTGGACGACGCCGCAGATCAAACCTCCTAGCCACTTCCATTGAACTTTCGTATGCATTTTAAATGGTTTTGCCATTGCCACCTCCGCGCTCGCTACCCGAGCAACTGATCTGAATTCAACAATAATTCGAGACTCAGTTGAGCGGCCTGGATCATCGCTTCCATTTTGCGTAGCCGATCGAGCTTGAGCTCGATTGGTAGCCCGTCTTTTCCGGCCATTTCCGCGAAACTTTCGCTGATTTTTTTCAGCATGGGTTTTTCGCGGCGATGCAGAACGCCCTTCACAATCTTCTCAACATCTTCTTCAGCTTGGTATCTTTTCGTTTTCGAGTTTTCGCTGCGCACTTGCGTGATCAGGCCTTCCTTCTCGAGCTCCTTTAAAGCAGGACTGACCAGGGCTTTCGAAACCTTCAGAAGTTCCACGATTTCGACACCGGACTTGGGCTCTGGGGATAGGTAAATGACGGTCCAAATTTGGCCGTGTATCCTGCGGAAACCCCAATACCTTATAAAGTCGCCTACATAGCCTGAAAACTTGCGCAATTTGAGCAGTTCTTGCTTTTTCATATTGTTCATACTAATATGAACAATATCGGAGGTCAATATGGATCTGCAAAAAGGCGTTATCTACTACGATGGATTGTGCGTGGCCTGCTCTACGGAAATCAACCACTACCGCCGCCTGCCCGGGAGCGAGAATTTCCTGTTTCTCGACATCACCAAACCGGAATTTGACCCGCTCAAACATGGACTCGATCCTAAGGCCGTTCATAAGGTCATGCACGTCAAAGACAAGGCCGGCCAGTTGCGCACGGGTGTGGATGCATTTCGCGCGATATGGCAAGAGCTTCCCCGCTATCGCTTTTTGGCGCGTTGGTCGGAGCGTGGCTTGGTTCGCAGTGGATTAAATGCAGGATATAACTTGTTCGTCAAAATCCGGCCCTTCCTGCCCAGGCGAAAGGCCGATTGTTCAGAAAGCCCCTACTGCGAGGTTTCTAAATAATATTTGTGTAAATTGAAGCCGGCGCGTGCGCCGGTGCAAAATGGTGTTTGACTATAGTTCATAGATGTGTGAACAATAATTCAACTAGGAGGTTTCTCGATGGCGTCAGAAAGTACAATGTCGGCACATGGTCCCCTTCAGCACCGGGCGAAGACCCTAATCGTCGCGGACTACCTGTTTTTAGGGGCGGCATTTGCCTCATTCCTGTTATCCGTGTCTCTCTGGTTTGGCGGCAATAAAGACCAGGGCGTTTTTGTCGGCTTGTGGGTGCCCTCGATTATTTCTCTGGGTGTCTATTTTCGCGTCATTCTGGGGCGGGCCACTCTATGAGCAACACGATGCTTTTTCTCTGTGGTGCCGGAGTTATTTCTCTCGTCGTCGCTGCGGTTATCATCATGGTCTCGACGATTTACCAGATGGCCGAACGCGATGAGCAGCGATTGGTGAACGAGGCTAGCTTCGCGGCTGGGCGCAAGCCAATCCGGCCGGTGCCCGAAGTCAGTTACTAAGTGAAGTGAGTGGGCGAATAAACTGGCGAACTCGTTATTTGAGGTGAGGTGATACGATGATCAAATATCCCATTTCGTTTCTGGCCAACGCGGATTCTCATTCGGGAATCCAATCACCTTGGACCGCGCATAGCCAGAACCGCGAAATTCCGTGTGCGATTCCTGTGGAATTCGACGGTCCGGGAGGGGCACTCTCTCCCGAAGACCTCTTCGCCCAAGCGCTTGCGAACTGCTTTTTGGCGACGTTTAAAGTTTACGCTGAGAAATCCAAAGTGGTGTACGGCCGAGTATCTGCTCGAGCGGAGCTGATAGTCGATCTCGATGAATTTAAAAGACCAGTGATGAAGAAGTTTATACTGCATGCGGAAATCGCGGGAGCGCAGCAGCCCGAGCGCGTGCGCGTCCTTGCAAACCGGGCTTTTGCCTCGGGTTTTATTTTGAACTCGGTCAAGACGGAACTTCTTTTTGAGCTGCGCGTTTATCTGAATCGACGGAGAACTTGTACAAAAGCAAAGGGCCGGCTTGCAACCGGCCCCTCGCCACTTGAACGTGATTCAAGTCGTGGATTGATTTAGAACGAGAACTTGCCTTCGAGCATCGCTTGGGTGATCGAGTCTTTGCGTTCGGCGGCGGCGGACTTGAAGGCATTGCCGGGCATGAACTGGCCGAGACGCGCGGTCATGCTGAAACCGCCGCCGTAGTTGTGTTCCGCCCACAAATCGATTTCGCTGCCGAGCGCGGCTTCTGCAGCCGTTGGCCCACCGGCAGTAAGCAATTTGCCGTATTTGCCAGCGTTGACCGTAGTGTCTTCTTTCACAGTCTTTGAGAACATGTGATAGGCGATACCGGCCGAGCTGTTGTCCATGGGCTTGAGCGTCCAGCCGAGTGACATCGCAGTCAAGTTACCCCAGTTGAGGATGTCCATCATGCCCGTGTCGTTGTGCGCTTCTGAGTAAGGCGACTTGTAGGTCTTGTCTTTCGTACCGCCCGCTTTGGTGCCGCTGTCTTGGTGGTAGTTGAAGAAGAAGCGACTGCCCATCACGGCCGGCAAATTGAAGCCGACTTCGAGTTGCATCATGTTGGCTTCGAGATCCGTTTTGGTGCTGGGGAAAGTCGAGACTGTTTTGCCGGTTTCCATGACGTAGTCGGCATGCAGGTCAATCATCGCGAACATAAAGCCCGCGCCGACTCCGTACATCATCATGTTGCCACCGGCAGCCGCAGCCGTCGGATCCATCACGGTTTGCAGAGCGAATGCGTTCACTGATTTCAACCATTCAGGCATGGTCTTCAGGTCGAAGATCAGACCGTAGAGGTCATGCTGTGGATCGGAATTGGTCGAGGTGCTGGCCGAGGCGGCGTACAGATCTTTGAGCTTAAACGCGATGCCGTGGAAGCGGCCGAACTCAGCCTCAAAGTTCAGGTTCATACCCTCGTAGCTCATCGGCTGCTGTTGCCAGTCGTTGACGGACATCACGGTGCCATCGCCGAAGCCGAAGTTCATGCGGCCGAACTTGGCGTTGAAGTCTTCCGACATCATCCACGTGGCATAGGCCTCGTTGACGGACATGAAGTTCTCTTCGTCGCGCGTGTTGGGGTTGACTGGAGTTTCGTTGGACGTGTTGCCGAAGTTACCGGTGGTATTGGTTGCGCCTTGGCCCCATTGGGAAGCTTGCAAGAGCGTCGCGGTCATCGAGAACTTCTCGTTGGCCTTGAAGCCTAAGCCGAGTTTAAAGCGCTGTTCGATACCATTGTGGTGCGATGGTTTGCCCACGCCGTCGGCAGCGGCCTTGATGCCGGTCATGCCGTCTTCATAGGTGTCACGCACGCGGAATTCAGCGTTATGCGTGAAATCTGCTTTTCCTTTGTCTTGTGCATTGGCGGTTGGCATAAATGCCAGGAGCACCGCTGTAGCTAGTACTCGTCTCATGAGCAAACTCCTTTGCTGTAGATCTTGTTGTTTTCTAAAGTTGTTACTTTTGTTAAAGCCATCTAAATTGGGTTCCTAGGCGTTGGACCTGCGGCGGCTCCTATATTCGGACTCACCTGCCGCTAGAGAAATGTCGGCTTGCGCCAACTACCCCTGCGTCCGACTTCGGTCATACACAACGCACATAGCTAATCGTAAAGATCGAATTGTCGTATTGGCAAACAAAAATTATGCGATCCATGCGGTCGCGTCAAAGACGCGCTATTTGACATGAAATTCTGAATTGCATAGCTTGCGTGTCACGCCCAAACTAGGTCTAGTCTCGGTTTTTCCACACTTTCGGGGTGTAGCGCAGCCTGGTAGCGCATCTGCTTTGGGAGCAGAGGGTCGCAGGTTCGAATCCTGTCACCCCGACCAATTTTCTTTCAAGGTTTTTCCAAAATCTCTCTCAAGTACCGAAAATCAAACCCGAGTGGGTTCAAGGGTTTATCGGTATCGCTTTTTAGAAACCGTCACTCAAAATCACGGAATATCAGCTCAGTGGGCTGAGTTTTGGCTGAGTGCTGGCTGAGTGGAATGCGGTTTCTTTCGAGGTTAGCTATCTTTCTTTCGCAAGGTATAAGGTTCTACTCACTCGATGGTGGAACTTCGTCCAAAATCCCAAAAACTCAAAGACTTAGCAGGCGAAGCCTGTAGTTTTTGAAGCTTCT
>JAYWAE010000268.1:0-1707 GCA_043782715.1 Pseudobdellovibrionaceae bacterium
CAGTCGTCTTTGGCTTCGAATGCCCAATCTGTTTTGCCTCGGGAATTTTCCATCCATGAGAGTGGCAAACCTCGGGCGTCCGCGCCCGAGGTTCCGTAACATCGGGGACAAAAATTTTTTTGAGTAAGAGAAAAACAGGAACAGGAACAGGAATGAGAAAATTAATAGAGCTAAAGTAAAAACCGATAAATTCATCACGTCCTGTTGCGCAACCAGACACAAAGGCAAATTCAGTAAGGACGTCGCTCAAACAAAGGCGTAGATAACAGGTTAGTAAGTGCATCGCACAACAGACGCACAGGGAACAGATTGATGAGGACATTGTGCAACAGAGACATAGGTAACAGATTAATAAGGGATATCGCCCAACAGAGACATAGGGAACTGATTGCTAAGGACGTAGGTGACAGCTTTTACACTCCCGCGCCCCCTCCCCATTTCCCAAATTTTACTTCTCAAGCCTTACTGATTCCCGGGCGTGGACGCCCGGGAATGGCCACTCTCATGGACGGACACCCCACGCGGCTATCCAGATGAGGCCCTCGCAGACGCGATTCTTGGCGCTACTCCAACGCCGGTCAAAACTACAATCAAAGACTCAAAGGCTTTTCCTCAAAACCAGACGCCGCCACCTTATTGAAACTGCTCTCATACCCCGGCACCGGTAGTTTATCGATCGCGCTCATCACCTCGCGGCGTACGCTGCGTAGACGGGACTCGAGCGGCCAATCGCCGATGGGGTCTGAACCTACTAGCCATTCTTTCACTAGGCGGAAGTTTTCGAATATATCACGGTCCTCTTGCGAACATTCCAGCAACAGCTCCAAATCGCGCTCGAGGCCCGGGTCCATTTCGTTTTCTAAATAATCGATCCAGTACCATACATCCGGTGGTACCGGCTTTTCATCCTTCGATTCTATCATTGCCCCTCTACCTCCATTTGTTGACCCCCTAATTCCATCAATGAAAACGGCGACGGGTGGTTTGCGCTCCAGCTCTTCAGCATGGAGTTGCTCTCCAGGCGCTCCTTCAACTTCATCAAAGCGTGCCTGTAGTTGGCCTTGGCCGTGTCATACGGGCACTCCATCATCTCGGCGATCTCTTTGAACGAGAGATCTTCGAAAATTCTTAACGTCAGCGCCGTCTTCTGCCGGTCGGGCAGCTTGGCGATTTCGGTTTGCAGAATCGCCCGCACATCGAGCGCAATCATGTTGCTCTCCGCGACACTGTTCACCGCCGACTCGATTGGCTCGGCGGTCAGCGTCTCGCGCGAGTATTTGCGGAAACGGTTGCGGGCCGTGTTCAGTGCGATCTGATAAAGCCAGCTGCGAAAGCTGGAGCGTCCTTCGAAAAGATGCAGACGCTTGTACGACTTGATAAACGCGTCTTGCACGATGTCTTCGGCGAGATCGAGATCTCTCGTCATGCGTACAACGACTTTCATCAGGAATTTTTCATGCCGTTGCATCAACATTTCGAAAGCCTTTTTCTCGCCGTTCTTAACATCCTGAATGAGCTGAAGATCCGTCTTCGTCATGGACGCTTTACTCCCCGATTTGACCGAGCCGAAAGCCCAGTCGGTTAAAAGTTTTATGAGGATTGTGAAGATTCTGAATATCGTCGATGTTTTCAATACTTGGTGCTCGCTCGGTGACCGAATCCATCCTAGTCGCCTCGTCCTACACTAGAGCAAAGGCGGGACCACCG
>JAYWAE010000269.1:0-4564 GCA_043782715.1 Pseudobdellovibrionaceae bacterium
GTGGACTCACCGTCCGATCGGTCAAATAGACGGAAACCTCGCGGCGTAAACCCAGACGCCGACGCAAACTGATCACTGTTCCCTCGACGCTCGCGCATCGTTCAAGGGCCCGCCCCACCAATGAAGCCAAGCCAATGCGAAACACATCCCAAAGTAAAAGACCGACAACGCCCGCCATCCAGCCCTCGGCGATGACCCGAGTGAGCGTGAAGGCTCCGTTGTCGCGCACGTAATCGCGAAAACAGCCCACCGCCAGATCTCGGTCGAAGGCCGCGAGGTAAAAAAATGAGCCCGCGAATATCCCCGCCAATGCCAAATAGTGAAAATTGAAAAACCATTTTCCCACTCGTGCCGAAGCACCACGGGCCATGCGCGGGACCACGGCCATCATCAACATCAGTAGCGTAGTGGAAACAGCGCCGGCACTGAGCCCACGCCACACATAGTCGAGGAAGCAAAGGTCGAGCACCATCTCACTCCCCTTTTCTTTCGAGTTTCGCCGCCATTTTCTTGAGCTGCTCCAACTCGTCTTTGGTTAGGTCCTTGTTGGTGAGAAAATAATTGAACAAGGGACTTAGCGATCCGCCAAGCGTGCGTTCGATAAACTCGCCGACCTTGCCGGTCATAACGTCCCCAGTTTCAAACTTGGCCGAATATTGAAAGATGCCATCGAACTTGGCGCGCGACAAAAAGCCCTTCTTGCGCAGTCGCTCCGTCATGGTCAAAACCGTGGTGCGTGCCAGACCGCGCTCTTTTTCAAAGTGTGCCGCCAGCTCGCGCACGGAAACTGGGGCCTGCTCGCTGATATATTTGAGCAGCGCCATCTCCTGCTCACCTAGACTTGGGGTCTTCCGCATTCGCTTCTCCTGCCTACCTGTGTAGTCTACATTGACTACGGCTGTAGTCAATAGGAACTTAAGGCCAGTTTCAATATGAGAAATGAACGGAAATTCATCTATACGAATTGTTTACTGCGGCAAGCCCGCATCGACCCAGCGAATGATAAAATCGATTTCGTCTTGCGCCAGCGGAGAGTTGCGCGGCGGCGGTGGCATGCGTTTGCCATCCGTGCGCGTGAGCGTGCGGACCAGTTTACAATCCTTACCCGGCTTTCGCCAAAGGTCCGGCCGCTTGGTGATCTCGTCATACGGAACGAACAAAGTGTCTTTTGCATCCGAAGAGCTAGAAGCCTGATGGCACCGCACACATTTGCTATCCAAGATTTCACTCTTTAAAGTCGCATAAGTAAGCGGCATGGCCGCAATTCCACCGGGAGTAGGCCCAGGCAAGGGAGCCGGTGTCGGTAATGGCGTTGGAGCTGCCGATGGTGTGGGAGCGGGTGTCGGGCTAGGCGAGGCCACAGCCAATCCTGCACATTCAGGAAGGCTATCGACCGTGACCGCGGACTTCGGTGGAGCACCCAGTGCCACCCACGTCTTGAGAACAGCCACCTGGCAGGCACTCAGAGGCGCGTAACCTTCCTCCGCCGGCGGCATGGCGCCGGTTTCGACTTTGCTCACAATCTTGACCAACTGAGGTGCGACACCGGCGTAGGTCTTCATTTTAATGTGGCAGTCTTTGCACTCGTTTAAAATCGCGTCGCGCATGAGCGGCCAATTGATCTCGGACTTGGGCGCAAGAACGGCTTTCTCAGCCTTGGTATTGTCATCAATCCCAGCCTGCTTCGCCAAGTGCGAGCTATTGCAGGCACCAAGTGCAAATAGAGCGATTAGAATGTAAAAACGCGACGTTCTCAGCATGGCTCCTCAGGTGCTTGCAATCCAGAAACCACGCCGCTTCGGCCTAGCCACTGGAGTCCACCAGAATGTTTTAATCGTCCTCGTGATTTTAGCCAACGAAAAGCTGTAATAACCCTGACCACGATGTGGTTCTCGCCCGCACAAGCGCTTGTGGAGTATAGGAATCTCTAACCCTTGCGTTTTTCCCAACCCGGCCGCATGGGCCGGTGGCGATCCAATGCAAAATCGCCGGGCTGATTGCGCTCGAGCAGAAACTCGACCATCTTCTGCGGCTTTTCATTTAGCCTGAGCCATTCGCTAGCGGTCGTGTCGTCTAAAAAAATCGGGCACCGATCGTGACCGACTTCCGCGATATAGGGCGGTGGATCCGTCGTGATGATCGAGAACGACTCCACCACTTCACCCGTCTCCTTGCTCGCCCACTCTTCCCAAATACCGGCCGCGTTCAGCCACTCGCCTTTGGGGCGGTGAAACGCCACCATGAAACCGGCGTTGTCGCCCTCATAAATCGGCTCGAGAAAATGTGTCAGCGGAACGATGCAGTGGCGCTTTTGAAAAGCGTCGCGCCACGTGGGCTTGTCCACTACGGATTCGATACGCGCATTGTGCGTGGCGAATTTGGGTTTGACCTCTTTGGACCAGCGCGGGATCAGCGAAAATCGCATCGGCTTCACAATCACTTTGTCCCCGTCGACGACAATCACCGGCGCCGGCCGGTGGGGAACAATCAACTGATCAAAAAACTGCTCGAAGTCGTCGGAACGCAGGTCCGTAACCAATCTCGGGAGGCTTCGCTGTTTAATCATGTATGAAGCGCACATACAGACCTTCTACCGCGATTTTAATTTCCCGCCACGCTGCCATGCTTCTTGCGCAGCGCGATTCGCGGGCGAATACTTTAGCTATGGGGGTTTTATGATTTACGTCGCAATCCGAACCATCCTAACGATTCTAACCGGCTTGGTCGTGTGCTCGGCCGGCGCTGAGGAAAATCCTTCCCCCGCTCCAGTGGAAGCGCCAGCGACTGAGGGTGTTCAGCCATTGAAGCTGCGCTCAAAAACCGACAACCACGTCTGGATCGGCGCCAGCATTTCTCCAATCGGCATTCCCTCGTGGGGCATATCAGCTGGCGGTGGCCTCGGCACTGAAACCGACGCACAACTCAAGTTGCAATTCGGGCGCTGTGCCGGCGTCGTCGATTGGCACGTGCAACATGTCTATCACTGGGACCCGGCACGTGTGTCCAACTCCATCGTTGGACTCGGAGCCAACTGCCGCATCGTGAGTATCGCCCCCAGCCATCGCTTTTGGCACGGCACTCACGTCTCCGCTCAGTTTCTCTTGCAACAGGGCCGCAGCACTTATCACCTGGTCGAATATGCCGGCTCCATACAGGGCGAACGCGAGTTGGCGGCGGGCAACGCCTGGGGCCGTGGCTATCGTGGTGGTGGCGATTTTAATTTTCCGTTGTGGCTGGGATTTTGGATCAATGCCGGCGTCTCGCTCGAGTATATGACGTACTCATATAAAATTCCCGACGCCATCGGCGTCAATACAAACGGGCAAGGCAATACCACCATCGGTCTGCACGTGGGATTGAGCTACGCGCTCTAATTAGCATGTGTTTGGCTATTGATCCCCCCTAGACACATATACAAATTTGACTGGTCAATTCTCAGTTTGAAACGCCTGCAGTCCTACCGCGGCTCTAAACCGAAGTTCAAATGCGCCAGAATTTCACGTGACTGGATCAAGGGTTCCGGTGGCAAAATAGAATCGTATGCGAAGTTCTGTGCTGCTTGTTATTTTATTTGGTTTAGCTGCACCCGGGTGCCTCCGCTCGGGCTCAGACACACCATCGGCCAGCGCGATTGATGATTCGCCACCTCAGCTCAATCCCGCGGTGCAAGCCGTGAGTGAAGCCACGATCCCCGACCCCGGTGCGGGCAGCCGCATCTTTCCCCCGCCCGCAGCTGTAGTCGTCACGCCACCAGTGGCCGGCGATGGTTCGCCAGGGCAGGTTCATTTGCCCGACGGCACGCTTTTGGTCGTAGCAGGATCCGCCACCGCAGGACTGCAGGAGGCGATCAACTACGCCGCCAACTACGGCTGGGATTTGTTCGTGCAGGGCGCGGTAAATGGATACACCAACGGCACCTATCATCTCTCGGCCGGCTTGCGCATCCCGCCGCTGCAAGGAAAGGCCTTGCGCTTCGACAACGTCATTCTCGATTTCGGCCCGCAAGTTACCGACGCCGGTATCACGTTTGACTCCACCATGATCGTGGATTTCAAACTGATCGGCGAGATTCGCGCGCCGTATGCGAAGGCCGGAGTTTATTTTTTCCCGCATGGATTGGTTCCGCTCGACGGCCTGCGCTCCGGCGTAAAATCACAAGTCGACAGCCGGTTCCACCTAGCTAAAATAACCGCAAAAACATATGGCGTTTACTTTAACCGCGAACTCGGCGGCATTGAGAACAACTCCTATTACTTTGGCGACATCGCGGCCCCTGTTGCCATGGTCCATCCTTCTGCTCCGACCAGTTCTATTTTCGAATCGCATAACGAAGTGGTGGCCGCGGGCGCAATGAACCTCACGCCGTTTGATCCACTCCACCCCGTCAACGCGGTGGTCGTGATGCCCCCAGTGGGAGCCGTGGCCGATCCCGGTGTGGTTCTCACACCCGAAGCTGCGCCGGTGGACGTTTCCGCGAGCGTGACCGCGGGCCTGCAAGAGGCGATCGACCTCGCGGCCGCGCGGCAGGTCAACCTCATCGTCTATGGCCGTGGCCTACAAATTA
>JAYWAE010000270.1:0-12067 GCA_043782715.1 Pseudobdellovibrionaceae bacterium
CTGGACTGGAATGGTTCCCCAAACGCAAAAGGTACACAGCGTTCTTCGAGGCCGCAGGGTCGTGGATGTGGTATCCGACTAACGGCAGTAAAATCGACGCGTACCTGGGCGGACGATTTTTCTTTTAGGGCCCGACGGGCGCCGAAACCGGAGCTTCTGGTGTAGTGGATCGCGGGCTAAAAACTCGCGGATACACCAATGTGATCACGCCGAAGACGACTACCATTACGACTGCGATGCGGACTATCGTTTTATGATTCACTTTGACCTCTTAGCTAACTTTAACTCTAACCAGCCCCTCCCCCAAATCTAGTCGACCTTGTTCTTCCCTTGTTCGGCTTTATCTTTTACGAAATCCGAACCCTCTTGTCCGCGGTGCTTAGCCTTTTCGCCCAGGCACTTTGCATCGCCCTTGGCACAAAGTGCCTCGCTGATGCGATGGCCTGATTTCTTCATTGAGCGATGGGCATTGTGAGCTTTGGCTTCGGCTCTTTCGCCTGCGCTCTCCATGCCAAAGGCCAATGGAGCTGCGAAGGCGAGTGTGCAAATCAAAATTAGTTTATTCATCGTCAGATCCCTTTTTATTACTGTTTGCCTTGCACGTTGTCGCGCAGGGTGTTTTTGACTTCTTCGGTTCCTTGGCTGGCTTCGTGGCCGTAGCGTTTGACCAATCCGTCGAATTTGCTTTCGACATCGTCTTTCGTTTGGCCATATTTTTGGCGCAGCAATCCGCCAATTGCGCCGACGTTGCCCTTGGTCTGCTCAAGATCACTGTCCGTGAGTTCGCCCCAAAGCTTACGTGCTTCACCTTTGAACTCGTCCCATTTGCCTTTTAGAATTTGCGTATTCATATCAATTCCTCCGTCGTGTGGTTGTTTGCCTAAGTTATGGAGCAATCTCGGTGCCTCGCCGTATGCGCGGTAAAATTAACCTGAGGAGGCGAGCCCCGTTTTTACGTGCATTTCTGCCCCGCGCGCCGGGGCTGACTAAAAGTTCGACGTTTGGGTGTTCTATGAATTGACGTTTAATTCTCGCTCGAAAAATACCCCGTCTCATTGTGGTAATGGACTCGAACGCGACGCTCCCCGGATCTAAACTGGAGTTGGGTACGGATTTGTGGGAGGGGGAACAAATGAAGCGGATCGGTAGCGGCGGGGCGCAGGCTCTGTTCATCGCCAGCCTCATCCTTCTATCCCTGAAGTCTTATGCCATTGATGTCGCGGCTACCTCCACGGCCTTGCGCATGCGCAACTCCATCACCGGTGGTTTGCTGCCGGTGAGTGATCCTATATTTACCGGTAGGGTCACGAAGATCCAAGGCGGTGATCTCTTTGGCGCTGCTATGGATGCGGCCCGCAGTAAATACTTTGCCAGTTATCTGGCACGCCGCCTGGCTCTGCAAATGCAATCGCCCGCACTCGAAACTGCGGGCATCAAAGACAGTGATGCCAGTACATTTTTAATCGCGCACATGACCGGCGCTGCTCCCCGCCTCAGTACAATATGGTCGGAGAACGCCACCTACTTAGTGATCGACCAGAACGGCACCGCGAGGCACGCGTCGCACCTTTCCGCGGCAGATGCCGATGCGATGGATTGGAGCAAACTTCTGCGTTTGGGCGGACAGTCGGATGCAAACGGAGTATTTTTGCCGGTCCAACACGTGGGCGGTTACACTACTCTAAGTGATGACCCGCGCGATACCTCGTTTGCGGTATACGCCACTACGGCCGGCACCAACTTACGCATGATCGAAGGGATCTGGGAAATCGCTACGGGTCTGTCTTTGCTCGATGTCGCTTCGGTGTCTGCAACCGTCAGGCAAACTCCGCGCTTCGTGCCGGTTTATGATCCCAGCTTTTTCCAAGGCCAAGGTCAGCCGGCTTGTATCAGCTGCCACGGAGGCGGACTGTCGTCACTCGAGCATGGCTACGCCACAGTGGCGAATATTTTCGATACCACCGGTAACGGTTTCACCTTCATTCCCAACGCCACGACCGGGCAAAAGAAATCGCTCGGATCGGATCCGGGCCAGCGCAGCCGCAACCAAACTTGCAATCTCTCGCGCACGCCGACCCCGGTTTGCAATCCCGAGAGTCCCGATGTCGACGCACACTACGGCTGGGATGTTTCGGTCACCTGGGATCAAAGTGGCGTTTTAAAAACCATGGGATGGATGGGCCCCAAAACCGGCCAAGGCCTGCAGGAGCTTGGCTTTGCTATCGGGAAATCCTGGATCGTTTACCAGATTTTCACCCAGCGGGTGATTCGTGAACTTTGTCCACTGGGAACTTTTACGGAGACTGAAATCAATCGCATCGCGGCGGCGGCCAACCCTTGGGCGGATCCGGCAGGGACGGACGATATCCGCACTATCGTCGCCCAAGTGGCCATCAGTCCAGGCTGCCAATAAAGGAAGGGGCAAGATATGAAGTACAAAATCTATTTAGCGATGCTGTCCTTGATCCTGGTCGCCTGCTCGGATCACGAGAGCGGACCGCCCCCTCACGGTGAAACCGGAGCTGCCGTCAACGCGGTTTCGATCACAGGCAATGGACTCGCCAATGCCGGACCAGCGGCGCCTGTTTCGGGCGGGCCGAATCTCTTGGGCGTGACGGCGCCTGCGGGCCCCTCCGCCGCCGGCCGTATTGAAAATGGACTCGAAGGGATGGCTAAGGCAAATGCCGGTAACTTCGCGCTCTCACTTTCACAGGTGCGCACGAACCTACCCAAGGTGACGAGCGTAAACGATGCCGCGGGATACGATCAAGTGGAGCTGCTGGCGTATGCCGCGTGTTCAGATTTGACTGTCGGCGGAACGCCGCTGATGCAGAGCCGTTACAATGTAACGGTAGGCGGCACGATCGCCGCGAATCAAACTGCGTTGGTCGCGGCCGGAGTGCGCATGCTCGATCAGCACACGGCAGGACTTGCGTCACAGGGGCCGGACGCCGCACAGATCTCAACTATATTTAATAATCTCGTCACGGCCCAGGCCGCGGTCGGGACCAATACCAGCAAGATGGCTTTCATGGCAGTTTGCATCGCCGCCAATACGGCCGGCGCCGCGCTGCTCGGGATGTGAGGTGAGTCATGACTTATAGGCCCAAACAAACTTGGAAGGATCTGATCGACAAGCCGATGCACAAGGGAGTCACGCGCCGTGATTTGCTCACGCGTGGAATGGCCACGGGATTTTTGAGCCTCGCAGTTCCGCAGTATTTGCTCGACGTGATGATCAATCGCGCACACGCCGCACCCACTTGCCCAGCGCCCAATCGCGCCAAGGGCGCGATCGCGCAAATCTTCGCTCAAGGTGGGCCCACGATGGGTGCACGTTTCATTGGTGAAGATCAAGCCGCGATGATGAATGCTACGATAGCCGCAAACTACGGCATCACCGGCACCAACCTGCTCAAGCTTGGACCGAATATGGTGATCGACACCACCAGCCCCTTCGGCGCTACGCTTTTGCAAGGCCCAGCCGGCTTTCCCGGTGGCGCGGCGGCTTGGCAAACCACGGTACTAAATAAAATAAGTGGAGGTGGACACCGTGGCCCATTTAATATGGACGACGGTGCAGGCGCCAATACCGGGCTTATGGGCGGCGTCAGCCCATTCAAAGATTCGCAAATGGGCAAAGACCTGCGCATTGGCGTGAACAACGCCTTAGCCAACTGGGCGCGCGGACTCCCCGCGAGTTCCCTTGGCGGTGGCGGCAACTTGACGCAAGCCAATTTGGCCAAGCTCTTCTCGGTGACCCCGGCTGCCAATGGTTTGGTGACTTCGCAATCGATGAACGACGCCTCGACCGCCGCTGCCGATTTGGCTGCGGCAATGGCCACCACCCTTAAACATCCTCAGCGCAATGGCGCGAGCGTATTGGCCAACACCGCCAGCTGCGCGCTGTATGGCAATGCCGCATTGGCCGATCCGGCGTTTGGCACCTCCCTCTTCACGGCCGCGAATCTCCCGGATTTGACCGCGGTCATGACCGTAAGTTCACTCAGTGCCGCTGAGCAGGCGCAGGTCGCGGCTTACTATCAGTCCGCCATGGGCGTTTACGGCGGCACCATCCTCGAGCTAGGGGGACGCGATTACCACGGCCAGAGTCCGCAGAACGTCATCGCGCCGGCGGATATTGAAGAGGCGCGCGCTATCGTTATGTTTCTTGCCGCCTGCCACGCGGCGAAGGCCAAGGGCGCTTTCCTGTATTTCTCCAATGGGCAAGCGATCGCCTCGGGCGTGCAGTCCGTTGCCGCCACGATCGGCGATACGGCTACGACGGTGAATGCACCGGTCGCGCGCGGAGATGCGGGCGGATCCTACAATGCCGGTTTGATTCTTTTCTACGATCCGGCCGGCTCGCCGCCGTCCGCGCAGATCACGGGGACGATTACAGCGAACAACGGAAATGCCAAAACCACGGCCGCGATTTCCTCAAGCATGGCCGCAGTCTCGGGCTTGTACCTGTCGGCTTTGAAATGGGTGAACGGCAGCGTTCCGGCTTCGGCCACGACGGCCATGGGCGTGAGCAATCCCTCAGGGATCATGGTGATTTGATGAAGCGCCTACTTCTTACCTTCATTTCATTTGGGTTGTGCGCGTGTGGGGCTTTGCACTCTGGCGACCCCGGCGTGTCGGTCAATGCCAGTACCGGCGTAGTCACCGCCGAATCGCTTCAGGCCTTCGACTCGACGATGTATGCTTTCGGACAAACCCAAGGTTGCGTGAAGTGCCATGGCAAGAGCGTGAATCCGCTATGGATGAGCTCCAACCTCTCGACCGCGTATTCCTTCGCGCGGCCTTTTGTCGACTTCAATAATCCGTCGGCATCGGTGTTTGCCGTCAATGCCGGCAACAATCACTGTGGTGATCCGGTGTGCGCGGTTCCGGCGAATGTGGCTGTCGTTCAGGATCTGTTGGCGCAGTGGGCGGCGGTTGAGTTGAATCAAACCGGCGGCCCGCCTGCGGGCGGAGGCTCCACCCTGCCAACGCCGCCATTTGCCACAGCCACCATGGCGATTCCAACCTCGATACCTCTGCTCACCAGCGGGCAAGCGGCCATCGTGCGCTTTGATTTGTCGGCGTTGAAGCCCAGTGTACCGGTATTGAATGGCGCGATTCTGGAGTTGAGCATCCAGTTGTACAACTCGGCCGGCACGACTTACCGGATTTTCAATGCGCGCATCGCGGGCGGTGCCGGCCCGGTCAACATGAACGGCATTCACGTGTACGTGCGCCCCTCAACTGGTACCGGCATCGGCACGGAGGACGTGAATCAAGGTTTATATTGGGCGAATCTAAATGCCTCGGCACCGAACGTGGCCCTGCCTGCGCCGCTGCCGGCGGGACCAATGACGACAGTTTCACCGTTTTTGTCCTCGTCACTTGGCTTAGCTGTGCAATCGGCGGCGGATATGATCACGGTCGGATTTTCTAACATTCACTGAGCGCTAGAAATACAAGTGCACCTGCGCCCAGACATTGCGTTCAGTGGTGCCGATGTCGAGTTCGGTCGCCTTCATTTCACTGTACATCAATTCCACTTCCGTTCCGCTAGCGATGTAGCTGCTAAACCCGCCCGCGATTTCCCGGGCGTGTCCGAGGCGAAGGGTGGGACCGGTGTTGACATATTCCCACGCCAGCTTGAGATAATTTTCTTTCCATAGCCGGTAGCGGGGCTCTAGCGTAATCACAGTGCCGGAGTCCGTGCGCACGGTCGGAGTCGCGATCACCAAATGAGTGATGTCGACAATTGTCGTTAACCCGCCCTTGGTAAATCCGCCCGTCACCGCGTTCATTTTTCGGCGCGTGGTCGTATTCGCGGTCCAGTCTTTTACGCTTGTGTCCCAAAGCGAGACCATCGCGTAGGCACCGGCGACGCCGAAATGGATACCGCCATTCAAAACAAAACCGCGGTCCTGCGCGAGCGAGCGATCGGTGAACGGCTCTAAATAATTTAAGTTGAAGAAAGCCCGCCCCGGCGCAAACCCAACGCCCGCGGCTTTGAAACTGGCGTCGTAGCCCAAACCCGTCACGCGTGAAAGGAGTGTTGTGTGATCGGGATCGTAATGCCCGAACATGGGCCGGTAAATCCCGTACATCGCATAGCTGTTGTAACTGAAGTCATCGGCCAACACATAAGCCGAACGCACACCGGCACTCTTGGTGTAAGCTTGATCCCAGACACTGGTGGCGCGGGGATCGCTCAAGAACCGGCTTTCCCAAACGGCATTGACGTGCTCAATGGGATTGAAGCTGACACCGATATCGGTCGCCATCGGCATCGCGCCTTTGGTTTTCACTTTGTCTTTATTCGTATCGACATAGAACCAGCGAAAATCGACGCCGGCATTGAACGGCTGATCGAGCGTCTGCCGCCATGGGTCCGTTTGCGGAATGTGGCTCTGGGCCTCTTTGCGGTCATTGGCCATGACTTTTCCGCCGATGACTTTTTTGTCGTAGTAACTCTCGGGAGTTTCGTTACTGGCGGCGTAGGTTTTGGCATTTACGGTTACTTCAGGGCGCGCTTTGTTGAGTTTGTAATCTTTGATGAACGTCGAACGCAACCAGCGCTCTTCGTTCCACTTGCCGTAAAAATTCCGCAAGCCACCGCCGTTCGGATTCGTGTGACAGCTTTTGCATGAAAACGAGCAGCGCCGTTCTTTGGCTGGGACGTCGAACCGTCCAGGAGAGTGGCAAGACGCACAGTTTTCAGCGAATCGGCTCGCCATCCAAGGTTCAGCGTGCGCTACGGCGGAAAATCCAAGCAGCATCGTCAGCACGAGAAAGTTCACTAGCTTCATGCTATTTAGAGTAGAGAATTGTACTCAAGTACTCCAGCGGCCGTGAGGCGGACTAGACTATAGTCCGCAAACGCCTGAACGTGTCATCATGCCTCCTTGAATCAAAATCTGTCCCATATGCGCGACGTGACAACGAAGGATATGAGTCAATTACGTTCCTTAAACGGCAAAATAATGGCAATCGCGGATGGCACATCGATTGAAGTTTAAGTCTCTCATCGACCAATGAAGGTTGAATCTCTAGGGGGATAAATTGAAACATCTTTTTGTGACCGCCTCTTTACTCATGTTTGTTTGTGGGCTGAACACCGTGCACGCGGATGAACTACCCGTTACCAAAGATCTCACCATGACGATTCACGACGCATTTGTACCTGAGACCGTCGACCACAACACCGACGCAAAGGTCATACTCATTGGATATTTGCCAAACAGCTGCTACCGATGGGCAAAAGCCGTAGTTGTGGACAGCGATCCTAAGACACATCAGATTCGCGCGACAGCCACCGTGACACTCAATGCGATGTGCCTAATGATGTTGGTTCCCTACAACAAAGAAGTGAACCTCGGCCATTTGATTCCCGGTGAGCATATTCTGCGTTTTATAAGTGGCGACGACACCTTTTTTGAACGAAAAATGACGGTGCTTTAGTGAAGAGCCTTTTAATTTGGATCCTTTTCAATGGGCTGGCAGCGATGCCAGCCTTTGCCTTTGAGGACAAAGACCTAAACGGTGTTTGGCAGTACGATGGATTTTTTTACGAAGGCCACCGCTACCCCAACCCCAATCCCAATTTGGAATTGTATTTTACCTTCAACAGCGTCAGCCATGTGGATGTTTTGTACTATTCACGTAAGAACGAAGTGGGATTTTGCGAACGACGTGCCGAATTTAGCGTCAAAGGCAATTCACTCCACCAGCAAATCACTTGGATCAATCCGGCGAACAATGCCGAGTGCCAGCAAGATGTCGACATGCAAATTCGCCGAGCAAGCGAAACTCCATTTTCATTTAACGTTGGCGAGCTATGGTTTCATCTAGAGGTGAACGGTAAACCGTTCACCTACATTCTCAAGGAAAAAAATGGGCGCCAAGCCCATACGCAAGCCGTGGACGGCATACTCTAAAAATCTAGTTCGTCGCGCGGCCGGAACGCTTGCCGTTGCCGCCATTGTCCACGGCGGGAACTATCGTGTCGGCACTCACCGGGACCACTTGCTCCGGTTTCTTGCCCCGACATTTGCCGCCGTGCTTCGGTTTTCCATTCGAGCATTTGTCTCCGGCAGTGGGCACGTCGACCGGCTTAACCGGTTGCTTGTCGGCAACCACCGGCGCCGGCGGCTTGACGGAAACCGGCTCTGGATCCAAAACGGCCGGTTTAACGGCAGGTTCGGCCACCGGCTTCACATTTGGTTTTTCTTTGGCTTTGTATCTGGGTTTGTCTATGGGCTTAACCGGGACATCATCCGGTTTTTCCGCATTGGCCTTGGCGCCTCTAAACCAAATGTCGAGCACGGCCGGGCTGAGATCAACGCTCAACTGCCAGCGTACTTTTTCGTCGGGTGGCAAATCGCGATCTTGATCGCGCGGCGGGCGCATCATGCGATTGCCCTCGCCCAAATCTTCAAATGTCGAACGGCCGACGAAAGCCTGTACGGACGCATTGCCTTGAATGAAGCCAAAAGCGCTTTCACGCGTGCCGCCTGGCCAATAGCCGACGTGATGCATGCGAATGCGCTCATCGGAGCAGCCGCGAGCGGCGACGCGATAGATGTCTTCTTGGCGCCGCACACGGCGGGTGTAAACGTTCGCCACGGTGACGTCGGCACGATTCACGACCGTAAATCCCAAGTTGAAAGAAAATCCCGATTGGTTCACCTTAGAGGCCGCCTGGTATCCTTCCCAGTAGCCGTCGTCGAATCCGTCGGCGTAGCCGCGCTGATAACCGGCCGAGTACTCATTGAAATAGGGATACCAGCCCACGTAATCGCCGTCGTCAAACCAGCTCACACAGTGCGGGCGATAGCGGCGGTCGGCAAACGCCAGCCAAATCCAACCGTGTTTTTTGTGATGGCGCCAAACGCCATAATGATCCGTCACTGAGCCCCACTGATCGTAGGAAACCCAAGTCCAACCAAAATCAGTATCGTAAGACCAATAGCCATGCTGATAGGGTTGCCAATCGCGCTCCTCGGCAGCGTGCACGAAATGCGGTTTGAAAAAACGCTGATTGCCGATGGTGATCCAGAGGCCCATGCCTTTGAGTCCAACAACGGCATCGAAATTTGCAGAATCATCATTGGGGGTATCTTGGTTCCACTGATCGCGATCACCCTGATCATGGCTTCCATTGTACTTGATAATGGGCGGGGGTTTGTGCGGATGAGATTGCGCTACGGGATCGGGCGTTTGATCGGGTTCGCCATCATCGACCGGCAGGGGGGTCACCTGGGCTTGATCATGGGCCTGGGGGTTGTTACCATCACCATTCCAATTGCCGTTATTTTGATTTTGATCATTGGAGGTGCCGTTCGTCTGCGCGCCTGGGCTTGGCGGTGGTACGTGAGCCGGGGTCGAAGCATGTGAGGAACCGGAGCCTCCGGACTGCCCACAAGCGCTCAACAGAGTGACTAAAAGCGCGGTACCGACCGCACCTAAAACATTGTATTTGAGCTCAGCACGAATACGCACAGGAACCTCCTAAATACCTGCTTATTCTGCGATTTGCGTTCCATGAAAACTAGCGCGCCCGAGAGCGTCTTAAACGGCGATTTACCTTGTTTCCACTTGTGGGTGGCGGCGCTCTGTCCTTATCCTTTTGATTCCAAAGGAGGACTAGTTATGGCTAAGAGCAAAAAAATGGATCCGATTATCGTGAGCAGCAAAGCGAAGGCGATTTTGAAAAAAGCCGGTTGCAACACCGCCAGTGATGCAATGGACGGACTCAATGGTTGGGCTTACTGGTTGCTTGAGCAAGCCGCCAAGCGCGCCAAAGCCAACGGCCGCAAGACGGTTCGCGCCCACGATTTTATGGTGATGTAGTTTTGTTTAGCAGGCCCAGACTATACGGTCTGGGCCGGTTGGACTCAGCCCCGCTCAACCTCAGTGGGTCAATTCGGAGTGCCTAGAATTCGGCGATTGAGTTTTGCCGGATCGACAGTGGCTGGCACGGCCACACCATGCCAATTGGAAGTCTGCCAGCCAGCCATGTGAACCTTCTCGGATCCCGCTTCGACATCAAGAAGAATGTTGAATCCTCTGCTGGCCGCAACGAAGGCTAGCTTCATCAACACGTCGTCACGGTCGCTGCAATCTTTGACCTTGATCGGCTTTTCCACACGGCGGATGAAGCGCGATTCTTTGCTTTCGGTTTTGTAAAACACGTTCACTTCACCGGCGCGGGCCACGGTTTCAGCGTAAGCCGCGATTTCAGGTTCGACTTTGTTTGTGAAGCACGGCGAGCAGAAAACTCCGAGAGCGTAGTATTCCGGTTTGGGGCTCAGCATCTCCACGGCCTCTTCGCCCACGAAATGGGCGCAGGCCTTGCAGATCGTGCAGGCACAAACGGCACATTCGAGATGCCCGGTTTTACTACATGAGGAACAGACTAAACTCATAGAACCTGTTTAGCATGCGTGGGACGGGATTGCACCCGGATTGAAACAATTGCCGTCAAAATCCCGCAAAATTAGAGGTAGCCTGGGGGAACCGCAATCAGGCCGGAGTGGTATTTCTCCGAATTGGTCGACTTGGGTCCTCCGCCGGCAGCTGGGTTGAACTCCGTGTTTTCCATGTTGTCCATGGCGAACAAACCGCGCGCACTGTGCGCTTCAATGACTTGGCCGTGATAACCCAAGAAGACGTGATAGCCGATGTTGGCAAAGCCCATGAAGAATGGCACTTGCAAAAACTTCTGCGGCACGTGCGTACCAAAATTCACCAAGGTTTTAAAGTCGTCGACCTGATATTGATAGTAGTGGTGCGATGGGCTGATTACACTCGATTGAAAGAGAGCACCGTGATAGCCCCAAACGTGGCCGGGGTTGCCCGCGCGTAATCTCTGATCCTCATCGTCGATGGTCTTGTCCTGCGCATGATCCGGGTTCCAGTAGACGAGCTTCCACCCTATGGCCTGCAGACCGACGGCGATAGCTGGGCCAATATTTCCATTGAATTGATTGAAGGCTTCGATTCTATCCCAGAAAGTACTTTGGCCGGATGCCGCGAACGCCTCGCTCAAACACTTGCGGGCAAAATCGACACAGCTCATGCTGGTCAATTCGTTTTCCAGACTGACGTCGACACCATGCTTGCGCAATTCCGGGCGAATCGGCGTGAGCGGATGGCCATCGGCACGCACACCCGGCTTCTCGCCTTTGATGTAGCGGCGGTTTCCAAAGTAGCGCGATACACCGTGCTGCTTGAAGAAGGACACATGGTCTAGCCACTGGGCATCCATACAATCTGCAGCCGATTGGGCGATCTCGGAGGCCTTTGAGGCATGAGTGGCTTTTTCGCTGGCTGAAAACACAATTGAACCGTTGTATGCGAAGGCTGGCGCCCCGAAGGCCGTGGCAAGAGCCAAGGCGGTCATATAAATAGATTTCATTCTTTCGATTCTCCCGTCCGAGTTTTCGTCCGCTCACTCTATGCAGCGCATATGCCACGGGAGAGCGGAGCGCAGGGACGCGCGGAGATTTGCCGCGCGTAGATAGGGCTCTTTTGTTCACTGGCTAAAGAATAAATTGCAAATTTGAGCCGCTAAAGCAATCCCATTGAGACCAGCTCGCGGCGCAACTGTTCCGGCGACTCGAACTGAACCGTGGCAAATCCGAGGCGCTTGGCGGCCTCGATGTTGCCTAAGACGTCGTCAATAAAGACGCTCTCACCTGGTACGATGGAGTACTCATCACAGAGGTAAATAAAAATGCGCGGATCTGGCTTTTTTATTCCTACCCGGCCGGAAACCACCATTCCTTCGAACAACTTGAGAAAAGGAAAGAGCTTCTCCGCCACCGGAAATTTTTCCGCCGACCAATTGGAGAGCGCGAACAACCGGCGCGCGCTGAGTGCGTGCAACTCGGTCAAAATTTCGACCGTGCCGGGAATCGGGCCGCGAATCATCTCTTCCCAACGCTCATCGAAGGCGCGAATATGCCCGGCATATTGAGGATGGGCGGCGCAGAGTTCGCGCACGGCCTCGGCAAACGGACGGCCGGCATCTTGCTTCTCGTTCCAATCCTGAGTCGCGACGTTG
>JAYWAE010000271.1:0-1694 GCA_043782715.1 Pseudobdellovibrionaceae bacterium
TTTACCGGGCTCGTCGGTTTGCAAGACATTGCCGCGGTGGCAGTCGCCGTGAATGCGTTGAAAGCGCCGTGGATCAATCTCGTCTTCCAGATACTGCAAGACCGTGTCGGCGGCGTCGAGATAGCGGTCGCGAATCATCGGCGTGATCATCGGAGCGATCAAATTCAATGCGGGCCGGCCATAGTGCTCGACATCCAAAATCGGGCGCTCGCGGGAGGGGCGGGTGGCGCCGACGTTGTGCAGGCGCGCCAATACCCGGCCGAGGCGCGTGAGGTCTTCGTTGGTGAACTCCTGCGGCATGCGGCCCTTGGCTTTGGGGAACACGGCGCTCCACAGTCCGTGGTGTTTTTCCAACGACGTGCCGCTTTGCAATTTGAGCGGCGCTATGGCGGCCACGCCGCCAGCCTGCAACTCTTCGAGAAAGGCGTGTTCCTCGCGAATCGCGGTCTCAGTCCAACGCTGCGGGCGGTAAAATTTGACGATGATCTGCGGACCTATCACGGACTCGCCCGCGGGGTCTTCCACGCGCACGCTAAACACACGGTTCTCGTACGAATTGAGCTGAAGATACTCACCCGTCGTCCGCCAGCCGAAACTTTCGACCGCATCGAGGACGAAGTCGGGAGTGAGCTGATAAAAAAGATTCTTCTCGTCTAGCGTTGAGCTTTGCATCTGAAGATACTTATAATGGAGCCGGTGAAAGAACTCATCCAAATAGAAAATCTGCAGGTGGAAATCTGGCGGCGCTCGTACCAGCGCTCGCTCAACCTGCGCGTGCACCAAAATGGCTTGGTGCGCGTCACCTGCGGGCAGAGGGTCGCCCGGCGCGAGGTCGAACGTTTTGTGCGCGAGTCGTCCGAGTTCATCGTCAAGCGCCAGCGCGAAATCGCCCGCCGCCGGGAGTTGCATCCCGAAAAGAAGTTTCAGAGCGGTGAGACGTTCTTGCTCTTCGGCGAGTCCGTCTCACTCGAAGTCATTTGGACGTGGACGAAGAAGCCGCGCCTCAGCTGGCAAGATGGACGCTTGGAGATGACGGCCCCTCTGGCCGGCAGCTGCGAAGACCGGCGCAAGGCTTTCCGCGAGTACCTGCGCAAGCTCGCACGTCCGCATTTGGAGCGCCGCCTCAAGCATTTTTCACAGCTGACTGGTCTCAAATTTAAGAAATTCCGGGTGAGCGGCGCCCGTTCGCGCTGGGGCAGCTGTTCGACCAAAGGCACGATCGGCTTGAACTGGAAATTGATGGCGGCTCCTCACTGGGTCATCGATTACGTGATCATTCACGAGCTCGTTCACACCCGGCATTTCGATCACTCGCCGCGTTTTTGGCAGCTGGTGGAAGAGTATTTCCCCGAGCGAAAAACCGCCACCGGCTGGCTGCGCGAACACGAGGCCGAGCTGGCCGCCCAGTTCGCCTGAGCGTTACGCCGACCTCTTCCAGTTTTAAAGCGCTCCCGAGTAGTCGTTGTGGATTTTCTTTATTGCGTTGGTCGCGGCGTCGACCATCACGAGCTGCGGTTTGTGCTCGAAGGCTTCGCTCTGCTCCATTTCGCAGTAGGCGGCGATGATCACTAAATCACCTTTGTGGACCCGGCGGGCGGCGGCGCCGTTCAAGCAGATCTCGCCGGGCTTGCCGTGGATGACGTAAGTGGCGAAGCGCTCACCATTGTTGCAATTGTAGATTTCCACCCGTTCAA
>JAYWAE010000272.1:0-11994 GCA_043782715.1 Pseudobdellovibrionaceae bacterium
TTGTCCTCTTTATTGAAAAGACTCCAGCATTTGTGCATAGATGACATAGGTATTCCCCCCTCTTTTTATCGGAGAATAACGGGACTATATTGATGCCACTCCCCTATGTTAGTAGATTGCTGGACTAGACCAATGCCCCCAGGAGCCTGGCTTTGACTTACAATCCGAAAGATCGATTTTTTCATAAGGCAAAAGCCGAAGGATTTCTGGCCCGTTCGGCCTACAAGCTCGACGAGATTCAGAAGAAATTCCGCGTGATCCGGCCGCGTGATTTCGTCTTGGATCTGGGCGCGGCTCCGGGTTCGTGGAGCCAGGTGGCATGCAAGATCGTCGGTTCGCAAGGCTATGTCGTCGGTCTTGACCTCAAACCGGTGGAGTTCAAAGCGCCGAACGCCAAGTTTTATGAAATGGACGTGTTTGCTTTCGATCCCGTGATTCTCGAGGGACGCAAAATCAACTGTCTATTGAGCGATATGGCGCCGAATACCACGGGAATTCGCAGTGTGGATCAAGCGCGCAGTGAGGAACTTTGCCGCAAAATTCTGGAATTAAGTGAGACGCATTTGCGGCCGAAGTGCCACTTGGTGATGAAACTTTTTGAAGGGCCGGATTCCGAAAAATTGGCCAAAGAGTTGAGCCGGGCCTTCGAATCCAGCAAGCGCTTCAAGCCGGAAGCCGTACGTAAGGGCAGCTTCGAGACCTACTTTATTGGAGTGAGCAAAAAGGGCTGAATGCTTGGCGATTTTGATGAGCGTCTAGCTCAAACAAGTCTTCTGATAAGTTATATTATGTTCCACTGTGAGTGGTTTGCGACCGCGCCTGCCGCTGAATTCTTGCTCGCGTTTTATATGATTCGGTAATCTTTGAGTTCTTTAAACAGAGTTTCAACCGCGGTCTTGAGCACAACCACCGTCGGGATCGCCAGCAGCATGCCCCACACACCCATCAGAACCGAGCCACCGATGATGGCGACAATCACCACCAGCGGATGCAAATTGACGGCACTGCCAAGGACGATGGGCTGATAGACGACGTTGTCGAGCACATGCGCGATCGCAATTAGAGCGACGACATAGATCGCCAGATCATTCGCGTTTAGCCAGGGCAAAACCGGCGTGATGTTTTCGGCGATCAGCGAGTAACTAAGCGCGATCACCAGGCCAATGGCCGGGCCAAGAAATGGAATGGCATTGGCGAGACCGGAAACAAAACCAATCGCGAGCGCCAAAGAAAACGGAATACCAAGTAGAAATAGTCCAATCGAAAGCGTCAGGCCAACCAGCGTGCACTCCATCAACGTACCGCGCAGATATTTTCCAATCGCATCGTCGAGCATGTCGAGCACGGTCAAAGACAATTCGAAATAACGGTTTGGCACCAAACTGATCATGTACTTGCGCATCTGACCGTTGTCGAAGCCGAGAAAAATAAAAATCAGCGGAGCCAGAATCCAAATGGAGAGTTCCTCGACCAGGCTGCCCTTTTGCTCTCCGTGCGCCTCTGCAGGCGCCACTATTGCTTCCTTCACGCTAGCGCCAGCACTTGCGGGCTCGCGCGCTTTTACCGTGTAGGTGCTGGTGGTGAGATTGGCTTGAAAGTAATC
The DNA here is from genome assembly GCA_043782715.1 of Pseudobdellovibrionaceae bacterium. Lineage (GTDB taxonomy): Bacteria > Bdellovibrionota > Bdellovibrionia > Bdellovibrionales > UBA1609 > JALHOQ01. The sequence goes on from JAYWAE010000272.1 coordinate 1,604, forward strand.
ATAGAAGCGATTTTCAATCGGCGGCTGGCCCTTGAAGCCTTCGCGGTACTTGAGAAACATTTGGATTTCATCGGGATCGAGGTCGAGCAAGCTGTTGATCTGATCCATCGCCGGTCCGGCCTCTTTGGCGATCAGCTGCGCAATGAGGTTGGACTTGCGTTCCGGATTGTTGCTGCCAACGATCTCTTGGAACTTTTCATTCACCTTGTACTTGAGGCGGACTTTCAGCTCGAGCTTTTGCTTTTCGTCCGGGATCATTTTGCGGGCTTTGTTAAAACCCATGAACAGGCCCAGGCCGACACAGGCAAACAGCGTCAGAACGCGAAGTTCATGCGGCAGCCATGAGATTTGAAACCGGTCCTTGATCGGGCGAAAAAGATAGCCGAGCAGTGCGCCGACCACGATGGGTAAAAGCAATGCTTTCAGTTTGAACAGCAAGAGTGCGGAAAAAGAGATCGTGCCAAGAGCGAAGGCGAAATTGAACCACTTGCGCCGGATTTTGCGGTCGTGTTCTTTTTTGTCACTTGCGGCGTCATTCATGCGCTGATCTTTTCCACCACGCCGCCGTCGCTCATGACCATTTCGTTGGTCGTACGCAGCCGGTCGCCGACGATGCGGGCAAGGGCCCGGTAGATGTGGCAGGCGGTCGCGGGGTCTGAGTGAATCAGCCGGCTCAAATCATTGCGATAGAGAGCGAGCGTGCGCGTATTTTCCACACTGCGGGCACTGGCGGAGCGCGGAGTTTCGTCGAGCAACGCCATTTCCCCGAAGAACGCGCCCCGGTCGAGAATGGCGAGTTGGGTGTTGCCGTGGTCTTTTGCGATCTCGACGGTTACTTGCCCATCCATGATCAGGAATATCGCGGCGCCGGGCTGGCCTTGTTCGAAGATCAGTTCATGCGGCTCGTAGGTGCGCTCGAATACGATTTCGCTGACCTTCTTCAACTGCCAGTTGGAGAGTTCGTTGAAGAACGGGACGGTCTTCAAGAAGCGGATGCGGTCGAGCTCGGGCGAGGATCTCTTCCAACGCTTGAGCGTTTCCCACATGACTTTTTCTGCGATCAGCTGACGCACGGACATGGCACTCCCTCGTCTGGTCCAATCGGAAATGCGGGCTTAAAAGTTGATGGGCTTAGGTCGGGGTGAGCGTGCGCTGATAAAAATAAAACGGCTCGACATCCGCCTCGGCCAATAGGCTCACATCGAGGGCTGCCGGAGTGACCCAACGGAAGACATGCACCGACTCGGTCGGCCGCGGAGTGTTCAAAGCTGAGACACGAAACACGTGCAGCACGATGCTGCCCCAGGGGTAGGTGAAAGGAAATTCGCCGAGGGGAGCAAGGACCCGGATGTCGAGTTCAAGCTCCTCTTTCAATTCCCGGTGCAAAGCCTGCTCGCTCGTCTCCCCGGCTTCCAATTTGCCGCCAGGAAATTCCCACTGGCCTTCGAGCTGGCTGCCCGGCGGGCGTTGTGCGATCAGAATTTCGCCGCCGCCGTTTTCAATGATGCCGGTGGCGACGTGGACGGGATTCACTCATTCACCAGCCAAGTCAGGAGTTGAGCCACCGACTCCACGGCCCGGCCCTCGTCCAGGCGCTGGATTCCGCGATACAAGGAGTCGGTTTGCGAATCCAAGAGAGGAACGTGAACGAATCCGCCGAGTTTGGAATTCTTGTTCGCCCACTCCATGATTTGAAAAAGCAAGTGATTGCACACGAACACACCCGCAGAATACGAAACCTCGCAGCCGCCGACCGGCGGCATTTTGTCCCAGTCGATATTGCTCCACAAAAGTTCGGGAGCCTCGTCACGAATCCGCCGGCCCTTGGGCTGCTTGCCGGAATTGTCGGCGATGGGCGCGTCGATCCAATTTAGTGCCACGCGCTCAGGCGTGATCACACTTCGCCGTTCGGCTTGGCCCAGCGCCAGTACGCCGTCAAAGTCGGATCGGATCGCTTGTTCAAGGGCCGGCCAGGTCTCGGTGAACGACACCGGCAGCGGCGTGGTGAATTCCACCTGTCCCCGCCACTCGCGTTTTTTCAAGGCATCCATCACCAGCAGCGAAGAGTTGCTGGCGGCGCCGCCAAAAGGGGCGAAGCTCGAAACCAGCCAACGCTTCACTTTTTTAGCCTGGAGTTGGCGCTCAGCCCTTCGTCTTTTAGAGCTTTTACGAAGCGCAAGAAATCGCGCGCCTGGACTTTAAGAAGCTCGTCGATCAAAGGGTCATCAATCTTGCCGTCTTTCAGCACACTCTTGATGTTGGAGATGAACACGCGATTGGGAAAGATGTACGAGTTGCGATAGCCCAGCGCCTGCTGCAGGTGCTCGACCGGACGCAACCCGCCCCAACGCGTACCCAGGCCGATAAAGGCCATCGGGCGATACTCGAAGGTTTCCGGGTAACGCCAGTAATCGATGAACATTTTGAGCGAACCCGGAAACGAGCCATTGTATTCGGGTACGACCAGGAGCACGCCGTCAGCCTTAGTGATGCGATCGACCGCCGCCGCCCATGGACTGCCTGGAGGCGCGCCGCGATAGTTGGCGCCCGCGAGTTCTTTGAATTCCATCTCGGCGAGGTCAATCAGCCCGACTGGCGTCTTGAGTGATTGAAAATCCGCGAGCACGATGCGCGCGACCTTGGCCGTGTTGGAGTTCGCGCGATCAGTTCCCGCAATGATTTCAATCATCAGTGTTTCACCGTTAAAGTCTTTTGGTAGAGTTGTTTTTCACCCAGCGTGAAGGACTGCGCGTCCACTTGTAAAAAGCCGTGATCGGCACGCATGATCTCCATGATCAAATAATTGAAAACGCCATCGGCGCCGGCCAATTGGTTGGGGCTCGGATCTTTTTTGAACGCGTTGGGATACACTTTGGCGTGGATCGCGCTCGAGGTCAGTTCAAAGGTCGGGTAACCCAAAGCTTCTTTAGGAACTTTGAGGATTTCCGTCAAGTGCCGGTCGCCGCTTACGAAAACGAGTGGAACTTTGACCTTCTTCCATTCTTCGAGGCGCTGCTTGAAGCTCACCGGCTGATTGCCTTCGTAGGATTCAAATTTATGGTACCCGCCGAAGAATTGATCGCCACTTACCACCAAGACCGGCTCGCGGCTCGCGTCCAAATGGTCTTGCAGCCACTTCTCCTGTTCAGGGCCGAAGTGCGTTTGGTCGGGAACATCAAGATGATCCGGAGAGCGAAAACTGCGGTCGTCGAGCAAGGCCACGTGCACGCCAAACGCCGTCCACCACGAGCTCACGCCGGGCCCGCGTTCGAATCCGGGTCCTGGTTTACGTTGTGGGAAGTAGGTGTAGAAGACCTCAGCGGATTCGTTTTTGTACGCAAATGTACGGTCGCCATCGTTTTTGCCAAAATCGTGATCATCCCAAACGGCGAACACCGGCACGAGCGGATCGGCGCGGAAAACCGCGAGCGTCGAGCGCGTCTGGCGATAGCGCAGCCAAATGAACTCCGGATTCACCGCGCCGCCGGTAAAAGCGCCGCGGTCGACATAGACGTTGTCGCCGATCATCAAAATCGCATCCGGCTTTTGTCTAAGCAGCTGCGGCCAGATCTTGGCCTGTTCAGAAGTGTAACGATCATCCATGCAGCTGGCGATGGCGAGCCGCGCGCGTCTCTTATTTAGGTCGAGTGCACGGAAACTGCGCTTGTCCCAGAGCTGAGCCTGCGCGCCGATCACCAACAGTTCATATTTTACTTTAGGGTCGAGATGAAAGGCTTCGATCTGGTCCAGTCCACCCGGAGATCCGGGGCTGGAAAAATATTCGGCCGTTAGCCGTTCGAGTCCGCCTTCCCAGCGCACATAGTAAGTCAGTTTATCTTTACCCGGAGTGAGAATGGCGAAGCGGCTTTGCTCACCCGACGTCACGCCCTGCATGATGGGAACCGGAGAGTGGGATTCGGCAGGTTTGCCAAGCAGGGCGCAAGGCCCGCTCCAGCCTTCGGAACACATTTTTTCGAGGGCCGCCCTCCCCTGCTCCGCACGTCCGGCCTGGATCTCAGTCAAGGCGGAGTCGATAGCGGAAAGCCGTTGCGCTGTACCGACGCAACCCGAGAGCAGTAAAATGAAAATGAATGGGATGGAATTCAAGGGTCGGGCGCCCATGATCAGCGCCCGCGACTTACCAGCTGGCCTTGGTCACGCCCGGGAGCAGACCTTTGTGAGCCAGCTCACGAAACTTCATACGCGAGAGACCAAACTTGCGATAATTGCCACGCGGACGGCCCGTCAGCGAACAGCGGGTGATCACCCGGTTCGGCGACGTGTCGCGCGGAAGTTTAGCGAGTTTCAAGCGAGCAGCGGCGCGATCATCATCACCCACATTGGGGTTATTGGCTTTGTTGCGCAATTCCGTGCGGTAACGCCCATATTTCTCAGCCAACACTTTACGGCGATTATTTTTATTGATCGAGCTCAGTTTAGCCATTCCAGGTCCTTCAGTCGTTTGACTTAAATGAAAAGAAGCGAATTCAAAGAGTTAAAGCTTTCCGCCCAATCGGTCAAGAGCTAAGCCCAGGCTTATTGGAGTTTTTTGCTATCATCCAAATCCAATAGAATCGTTTTGGCCGGGTGGCCGCCCGGTTCGAGCGGCCCCGCGCGCTCCACTTTCATTTTAAAAGTTCCGCTCTTTCCCTGTCCGAGCTGCAGATGCTTCAAGCGTTTCGCGACACACGTCTTTAAGCTGTCCTTGGGCGTGATGATCAACGGATCTTGAATTTCACCACCGCTGCCGAGCCGCCCTTGAATCGACAGTGTGAGGTTCTCTGTGCCGTCCTTGAATTCCGCGCGCAGGCAATTCTGCATGGTTTTATCGAGCAGAATTGCCGACTGCACTTCAGCAGGTCGCCGGGGAGCTAGGGAAACATTGACCATTAGCTCCACCACTCGCGTGGGTTCGATAATATTGGTCGCCTTGCCCTCAACGCCAGCTGGAGGCGAATCTTCTTTGGGTTTGGACTTACAGCTGGAGCTGAAGAGTAGCAATGCGACCGGCAGACAGCGGAGTATTTGTATGGGTGACATGCCCTAAGCCTATCAGCAGCCCGAGCCTTTGCCCAGAGTGACCATCGAATTTTGGCAATCGCGGTTGCCCGGGCATTTAAACCGCACGTGCACGTGATTGTAATGGCCGTCTTCGTGATAAAGCGCCTGTAGAGCTTTAAAGGCGCATGAATTGGGATCGTTCACTCTTTCGCCGATGCTGCGGGCGTATTGGCACATGTGGGCTTTGATTTCGCGATCCAAGAACATCGCGATGACCGGTGAACCGCGCGCGCAAGACAGCTGTTTGATGAACAGCCAAAAGCGGGCTTCATCGAGATTGTCCGCGATGCGGCTGCCGGAGACGCAGCGGCCGCCGCTAAGCGCGCACGCATTCCACATGTCCCTGCCGCCTTTGTTGGCGGGCAAAACCACGTCGGCATCGAGTCCGGTTTTGTGGCTGGCGTGAGCGCGCCCGTTTTGGTGCAGCAGTGTGCCGCCGGTTCTTTTTGCAATGTTGGCTACCACCATTGCAGACCGGCCGGGATATTTTCTACTGACTGCAGCCGCGGCTTTTTTGAGCAGGTCGATGGTCATATTGGTGCCGAAGTCTTTGCTGCCGTGATCGCGTGACACGAGCCCTGTGGCAGATGCGGGGAGTTCAACAGCGGAACTCAAATGTCCGCGGGTGTGCGAACCGATGGCTTGATTGGCGACACCCTTGCCCATTTCGGGATACAGCTTTTCGATCCCGGCCGGCGAATATTTCCCTTGGGTCGGCGCCGGCAAGTTCATCGGCGAAGTAATCTCGAGTGCGACGCTTGGATCGGTCAGGGCTTTGTCGATTTCTTCAGCGCTCAAGGCTGGACGGTTGTCACTGTCTGCGGCCGGAGTTTGCTTTTTTTCCAGAGTGTGGTCTTTTTCAGGCAGAGGCACGGTGCCCTGTGGGAGAGTGACCTTTGCCACTGCGGGCCCCGTTTTTGCGTCAGGCACGCGGTCCTGGTGCTTTTCAAATACCACCGGCTTATGCGCGTCGGCCGGATCGCCACCCTTGAGCGCGGGCTTCGTCACAGGCTTGGCTTCGTCGGCGGGCTGCTGGGGATCGGATTCGTCGGCGTCGCCCGACGACGCGATACGGGCCTCAAAACCGCGCATCTGAAAGGTCTGCGGTTCTTGCAATTTGCCGTTGATCACGACCCAAACCTTTACTCCGGCTTGATCGCAGCTATAGGTATCCAAGCATTCGAACGTTCCCTGCAGGCGCTTTTGCCGGGCAATGCGAAGATCGCTTGGATACATGTTCGTGCAGGTCCAAGGCATTTGCGATTTGTCGATCGCGCAGCTCAGCTCGATCACTTCATCTTTTTGACCATCGATTCGCAACACAGCCGTAAATTTCACCAGCGAACTGGTGGCGCTGATGTCGATGAACTGATTGAAGAGTGTGAAGCCCGGTTTCGCCGGAAGTGGAGCGGGCAAAATCTTCGCATCGCCCGCACGCAGGCGCTCGCGCACCTTCTCCGGAACCTCATAGGTCGCCAGGGGCTGATTGCGTATACCGGTGCTGATCAGCTCGGCAATCTTAGTCTCGGGCGCGGCTTGTGGCGGAGTGGCGGTGGCGGCCGAATCGGCGGGTTCAGCGGTTGGCGTGTCGGGGCTGGCCTGTGGCTGAGAGGCGGTGGACGTCGGACCTGAAGTTCGATGGGTGAATTCTCCACGCGGGGCGGTCGAAGTCGGACCGTCACCACAGGCGCTAAGGCCTGCGATCAGCGGAATTAGGACTATGTGAGCGGCGCGAACGTTCATGGCTCGATCTCCCGAGGGGAGAAAATGCAAAGCCAGGGCCTCGTTTAATTGGATTTCAACGGGTTTTGAGCGGCGAAGTTTTATTCAGAGCGCCCAAGAACGGCCATTAAAACGGCTTTTACTTAGTCATAATAATAATTTGAATGGCAGATTAGGACTGGAGCTGAAAAAAAAAGAAGCCCGAATTTCTCCCCCCTGAGAGTGTCCCAGTTGAAATTCGGGCTCCGTGTCCCCGTTAAAGCCCCCAAAAAGCGGCTCTATTTGTCAAGAAAAGGTAGACCAAAGTTGACGCGATACTTACAAGGCACCCAGTAAACATGAAACAAACAAAAGTGAACATTTCCGCACAAGATGGTTTGTGCTAGAACCCTCAAATCTTAGGAAACCCGGAGCTTAGCTTGAACCTAGTGCGCCTCATCGTATTTGTGACCCTCATCTTGCCCGGGCTGTCCGTCGCCGCAGAGGTGACGCTCAAAGATCGAATCGATTTAGCATTCACCGAGATTTTGCACACGCGCATGGGCAAGGCTATTTGTGCAAATATTTTAGGCGCACAACCCGAAGCGATCGCCTTTCACCTGGGCGTCTCTGCGCAGCGGGCAAAGGAGATCGCGAGCGATTGCATGGGCAGCCAGGGTTCGCCTTGGATTGTGGAAACTTCGTATCTCGACATTCAAAAGCTGACGCTCGTGCCTTATAAGGGGCGCCGCTACTTCGTCGATACAGCGCCGACTTCGGTGCCAATCGAGAGCTGGACGGACCCATTTACCAATGCCACGATTTTGTTTTCCAAAGAAGGCGGATTGGCCTATCCGCGGCTGGTGCAGCTGTTGGCGCACGAGATGGCGGTTTATTTCGACAGCAAGGCAAACCCGGCTCATCGTGACGCGCAAAATCTGTTGGCGATGCGCAATCTCAAACTTAGCCCCGCGCTCGGGATGGATCCGCTGATCGCCCTGACCGATCCTTTGGTAGCGCACACACTGACTTTTGTGCGCGCGCTGCAAGTGGAATTTGCCATCGTCGATGAATTGGTGGCGAACGGCCGCATCGATGCGCCAAAGGACAACGGTGATGCGTATTTGCGTTATTTAATTTCGCCTCAATGCCAGCAGGAATGTTTGATGGATCTCGTCGCCCGCATGCATGAGACTTACTTGCCCATCGGGCTGCCGCTGCTGGCTTATGCTCCACACTTTCGCAGCCTCTTGGCGGGGGAAATTTTGCATCTGGGGCCGAACTGGTCGACTCCGCAGTGGGCTTTGTATCAGCGTTCGGTGAATCAATATCCGGCGGATTATTTGAGTCTTGAAAACAGTGCGGGTCGCGGGCCTTTGGCGGGCGTGCGCCGTATGTTCGATAGTGGCCAGCAAGCGGCGCCGGACTTTCAAGCGGTGACCGACTTCGAGCGCGACGACCTTTGGGTGCTGGAGAAACCGGTTTTAATCGGCACCAAAACCGAATCCGGAGAAACGTTGCTCGAGTTCATGAAGCGTCCCCTGCTCAGCGGCTACAACATCATGCTCTCCAGCGGGCCGCGTGTGCGCGTGCGTACGGGTAATGTCGAATGAACTTTACCCATGAGCTGGAATCCATCAATTTTGCGATTCTCAACGGCGCGTTCGATGTCGCGGAGAAGGCGTGGTCAGCGCTTAAGCCGGTTACGCCGGCCGAGCAGCGTACCAAAGCACACTATGAGGGAATCCTGGCCTTTCAGCGTGGCAAGGTCGCGCTGGCCAAGCAGCTTTTTGAATCGGCCGTGCGTGGATATGGCGAAAACGTCAATTTGCTGCGCGACTTAGTGATCTGCCAGTACCACCTGCGCGACATGAGTGGTTTCCGCACCAATTTGGAGACTCTCGAGCAGCGTCTGCAAAACTTGAACGCAAAACTCTCCGCCCGTTCGCTGTTTGAATGCAATGTCATGGTCGGCAAATTTCTTGAAGAAGAAGCCCGCCTGGCGCCGGCGCAAGAGTGTTACAGCCAAGCGTTGAGGCATGCGCAGAATCCGCGCCAACGATTGCGGGCACTGATTCAAAAGGCACGTTGGTGCGCTCTTTATCAGCCAGTCGGTGCGTTGAGTGCGCTCTACCGCGAGCTTATCAGTGTCGGCAAAGAGCAGATGACCCGCGACCTGCACATCGAGCTCGAACACAGTTTGATGCTGATCGAAATTCGCTTGGTCGGCGTAGATCATGCTTGGCAGCGGGTCTTGCCGCTGCTTGCAGACACGGACGACATGGACCGCCGGCTATTGGTTTTTGACTACGCCGAAGGTGTTTTGGCTCTCGATCTCGATTTGGATGAAGATGTTTTGCGAATCATGAATGAATTCACAGAACTGGATCCGTTCGAATCGTTGATTCGAAAGTTGGCTCAAGAAACACTTGAACCCGACGCAAAGATTCAAGCCCTGACTCTTCTGGCGACACAGGTGCCGTGGGCCTCTTATCTGCGCTTACTTTGTTTGGCCACCAACAAGGAAACCTCGACCAACGTCCGACAGGAGCTGAACCGCAAAATTCAGTTGATCGTACGTTCACTGGACCCGACCAGCCAGACATTGTGGAACCAGCGCCTGAAGCAACAGCTGCAAGCGCCTGAAGTGCGCTTGGAATACTCCACCCGGCAGCGCTCATTGGCCGTTCAGGGCCGCAATGTGGATTTGAGTAAGAAGAAAATCAGCTTGCAGCTCCTCGGAGGCCTAGCCGGCAAGCCAGAACTGAGCGTGGATGAGGCAATCGCGCTGCTCTGGCAGTCTGATTTCTCGCCTGAACACTATCACCGGCTGCGCATGGGCGTGCATCGGCTCAATTCTTTGATCAATAAAGTGACGGGCTTAGGAAAAGTGATTGAAGTGGACTCGCAAACCGTTCGTTTGCGGCCGGAAGTTCGTCTAAAGCTAGTGGACGAAGCGTTCTCCGGCGAGTTGCTTGATCTTTAGGCATTATCAGGTGAATTCAGATTTGAGAGCTGGAAATTATATAAAAAAGGCGATGTGAAGCATCCGTGCTTCGAGTAGCGCTCCTGCCTTCCATCGCCCCCCCACACTTAGATCGTGTCGAACTGTTGGACGGATCGCAAGAAAAAATTTCATGTTCTTACAAGAGAACCACGAACCAGACCAAAGGCTTGCTACTTGCGTAGGATCCAGAACTTCCATCGGCAAAAAGAAAAAGGCCAGAAGCTCTCGCTCCTGGCCTAGAAAGTCTTATGCCGAAAGTTATATGACCACACGTCAATCGTCTTGAACAATCGACGCTGTTAGGTGGCCATCACCTCCGGCATAAGTACGTTACAGTGATTATCTACGTTCACTTAACCACCTCCTTCCCAGGCTCAAGAGAACCTTCAGAACACCAGATTACCATTTTGGAGTGAAGGTACCAGACGAAAGAATTGATGATCGGCTTAACTAAGAATTATAGACTAATTTTCTCGTAGGAGAACTCAGTACAAAAATGATTATGTTGCATGCGCGAGATCCGCGCTTGGCGAATGCAGGATCCGCCCCGTAACATTTGAGTTATGAAGAAGTATCTTTTGATTCTGTCGTGTTTCGCCGCTGGCTTTTTCATTGTCGGCAT
>JAYWAE010000273.1:0-1685 GCA_043782715.1 Pseudobdellovibrionaceae bacterium
GTAAAGCTGCGAAACCTGCCGGGAAAGGCGAAGAGCCAGCGGTCGAGACGTTCTAGGTCACAGCCTCTGTCTCAATATTAGGCGCCGCGGGAGACCCTCCTGTGGCCCACTCGATAATCATGTAAAACATTGAAATTATTAGATAAATGGACCTTCGCGCCAAAGGGGACCAAACCCTCAGTGGGCGTTTAGCCTAGAGTTCTCATGCCGCCGTCGAAGGCCTGGTCGGAAGCTTCTTGTGGCCCGGCGTTCTCTCTCGCCTAACCTCGCGGAAGTACTCGCTTCACTATTGGATATGGCCTTGCACTATTAAGCCTCTAAGGACCGTCCGAAATGGGCGCATATATATGAAGAGGCTGGCGAAAAAACTTGTGCTGCGATTGCTGGGCGCGCTCTGCGTGTGGATGATCTCCCACTTCGCACTCGCCTATGCCGACGACATCGCCGCCGTCTCGCCCAACGACCGTCCCCTCACCGGCGATTCTGACTTTTTGGCGACACCAAATGACTCAAGCCAAATCGACAGCTTTTTAAAGAAGTATGAATTGGCGAACCCCGCAGCCGTAAAGCCGGATCCCGCACCGGTCGTGACCAAACCCGATCCCGTCGTGGCCCCGAGCAAAACCGAAGTGAAGCCCAACGCCGACACGCAACCCGATCCCGCCGATGCAGAAACCGAAGCCGGCACCTGTCCTGATGGCAAATGCTCCGGCAGTGAGCATAAAAAACCCGTAAAAGTAGTGGCCGTGCCCCAACCACAGCTGGTCAACGGGGGGGTATTTCACTCTGGCCTAGAGCGCTGCTTGTCGAACGCCATTCTGGCTGGCGCCAAGTACAACATGAATCACACAGGCTACCATCATGGTTTCGACTTCAATCACTGGAACAGCACCGGGAAATGCGCGATGGGCGTGCGCAGCTCGCTCAATGCGGCGGGCGCGTTCACCGGCGGAGGCCTCGGCAATGCTATCGACTTCAACGCCCGCGAGCGCTTGGCCCAAATCGGTTTTAAAAACTTCATCCGAGAATATCCCGATCCGGAAACAGCCCCGCCGGGAGCCGTGCTCGTCTTCGCAGGCCCCAACACCGGCACATACTTGCGCACGGGTTATGAGGGTGTGAGCGGGCGCAAAGGCGATTGGCTCGGGCATGTCACGATCAAAGGTGATGACGGCCTGTACTACACCGACGGCCGCACGGAAGAACCCGCGATCGGCTGGCCCGGCAATAAAACCCGCCGCCGGCTCGTAGGTGTTTACCTGATGCAAAAATGCGTTTACTGTTCGAACAATCTGCGCCGCAAATGTGGGGGATGAGATGAAACTAGGGAATTTTTTAATCTTATTGGCAATGACCGCGGCTTGCACCGCTACGGCCTCGGCTAAGCAAAATCCTGCTAAACCGCGCAAACCTTCATCGGTCGTGAGCAGCGCCTGTAAGCGCTGTGCGGACATGCAAGCCTTGGAAACTCAATTCAACGCCCTCAATTTTCTCAACAAGAGCGACCGCCGCAAGGGCTACGACTTGCTCAACAAAGCCATGCCCTATGCGGACATGGCCGAGAAGATTTTCGTCACACCGAATCCCGACCTGCGGGAGTTTGAAGCCTTCGTTCACTTAGGCGGGGCCGCCAATGCCTACGATGGTGAGACGATGATGGCCGACTCCGTTGCGGCAGTGCTGGT
>JAYWAE010000274.1:0-1685 GCA_043782715.1 Pseudobdellovibrionaceae bacterium
GCGGCCCACCAGTACGCGGTCGAAGAAACGGTCGGGATGGTGAATCGCGGCAAGTTGCGTGTGGCCGAGCCCGACGGGCACGGCGGCTGGAAAATGAACATTTGGGCGAAGCAGGCGATCATTTTATTCTTTAAAGCCACCTCGGTTACAGAAATTAATTCTCCGCCGTTCACTTGGGTCGACAAAATTCCGATTAAAAAATGGGACATCGATATGGGCGTGCGCGTCGTCCCGCCAGCGGTGGTGCGCTTCGGTGCGTATGTTGAAGCCAAAGCCGTGCTGATGCCCAGTTATGTGAATGTTGGAGCTTGGGTTGGGGCAGGCACGATGGTGGACACTTGGGCGACCGTGGGCTCATGCGCCCAGATCGGCCGCAACGTGCACCTTTCGGGCGGAGTCGGCATCGGCGGCGTACTCGAACCGGCACAAGCCATGCCAGTGATTATCGAAGACGATTGCTTCCTCGGCAGCCGCGCCATCGTGGTCGAAGGCGTGCAAGTCAAACGCGGCGCCGTGCTGGGCGCAGGCGTCGTACTGACGGCCTCAACCGCGATCATTGATACGCAAGGTCCGCAACCGGTCGTCAGCAAAGGCATCGTGCCTGAGAATTCAGTGGTCATTCCGGGGTCACGCGCTAAACAATTCCCGGCAGGAATTTTTCAAGTGCCTTGCGCGCTGATCATCGGTAAACGCAACGCCTCAACTGACAAAAAGACTTCGCTCAATCAAGTGTTGCGGGAGTTTGAAGTTTCGGTTTAGAGCTGCCTCAAGCCAGACAATGCCTGGCTTGATATTGCGCGAGTGAGTCTAGCCTGAATAGATGGCCCGCAGATCTTTGAGCGTTTTGATTTCTCGACGGTCAATTAAACCTTCCGCCTCGAGCCGGTTGAGGAACATATAATCCTTCGCGATCTGATAGGCCTTCTTCCACCCCTGAACAATGCGGGTATGCGGCCTGAACTTCCAGAACTTGCCACTGAGTGGGAAGATCTCAGCTACGGCTTGAGCAATTTGGCCCGTAAGCTCCCTTATAAACGGTGCCCAAAGCCTGAGTCTTGGCACTCTCACTAGCACATGTAGGTGGTTGCCGACGTTCTCAAACTCATAAACTCTTACGCCGTACTTCTTTGCCGTGTCGTAAACTAGCTTGTTCACTTTGCCGTGGGCTTTTGGCGTTCTCAGCAGGCTTTTTTCGGCTCTTAGGGTGATCAGGATCGGCAATTTAGAGTCTAAAGGGCGTTTACCTTTTGGATTACCCTTTAGGAGGGAGCCACCAAACATAGCGCTTGGCTTTTTAAGCCCCTTGCCTTCGAACGACCGCTGCTTTTCCCGCTTTGTCATACGTGCATGTACCCCCATCGCTCCTATCTCGCAACTCTTTTATTTATGACGATATGTGTTCTTCTATTTCGGTTACGTGTTCAGTCAAATTTAAATGAAATTGGATCTCGTTTTTGCGCAGGTGCTTTCGTCTTCGATGGCCTCATCTTTTTGGCCACGAAGATTATCCATCCATGAGAGTGGCAAACCTCCGGCATCGTGCCGGAGGTTCTGTTGAAGTGGGGGATATTTTTTTGAATGGGAGAAAGGTGGAACGGGAGCAAGAGCAGAAGGGCGCAAGAAGTGACGCATACCCGACGCCTATTTGTTCTTGATCTAGGCCATTATTTGAGTGGGTTGGCTGG
>JAYWAE010000275.1:0-4497 GCA_043782715.1 Pseudobdellovibrionaceae bacterium
TTTCGGCGCCAACCGCCCGAATCTCTCGGGCCAGCCGGGCGATCAGACGTTCACCAGCCTCGATCTCGGACTCAACGCCCGCTATCGCCGGACCAAGAACGACAGCTTCACTTTCGGCACGTTGTTCGGCGTAGTGACGCCTTTTCAAGGCCGCACCAACAAGAACATCTCCAAAGATTCAGTCAATGTGAACGACCCCATGCTCGGCTACAACCGCGTCGGAAAGCTTGGGCCCTTGCAGTCCGTCGCCAATTTTTTGTATATGAATGGCACCTCGATCTCTTCGCGTGACGTGGACCAGACACACCAGTTCCAACTCACGTCTTCGCTGATGAAAAGCTTTCAGTCTGGCTTGTCGATTGGCGCCGGCATTAGCACGGGCTACCGTTTCTACGACACAAAGCCCGGTGCACACACAAACAAACTAGAAGAGCAGGGAATCTACGATCCGGGTTATTACGGCGGCGATCACCGTTCGCAGTGGACGCTATCCGTATTTCCACAGCTCGAGTACACGCTCACCGACAAGCTGTCCGTGCGGACCGTCTTTGGTTACGCCAACTTCAAACACCTGTACGGCGATCCCAATCGCTATCGCCTCTTGCAGACAGTGGTGTACCAATCCGTGGGCGTCGGCATTTCCGTCGCGCGCGATATCTATCTGTACCCGAACATACAGTTCGTGCCGGACAATATCCGGGGCGACTTCACGAACGTCGCCCTGCAGGGGATGATTAATATTTTCTAGGGCCTACGGAAACGTGTAGTTGTAGCCAGCTTTGAAGCCGATCAAAGAAGAATTCGTCGTCCACGTATCTTCGTTGATACCGACCTTCCCTTTGATTTTAGCGCTGCGGTTTTTATAGTCGACGGCGCCGTAAATCGAGTGCAAGCGCGGGAAACTGTATTCGAGCCCGGCGCTACCGACGATCGAATTGTTGCTTTTTGACGTCAGCGCGCCACTGTTGCCCATGCCCGTTCCGTAATTGTATCCAGCCTTGGCCTTAAAGCCCCAGCGGTCGCCAAACGGAATCTGCCAATTCAAGTTCAAGCCGATGATGATGTCGTTCACTTGGCCCAAGTAAAGATCGTTTTGACCTTGGAAGGTCAGAATCGGATAGGAGTCTTTGCCGATGTCGAGGCCCGGACAAAATTGACGATAGAAGCTCGAGTGGCTGACTACACAGTACTGAGTTTTGAAGTAGTACTCATCGTACGACTTCGTCGAAGCGTGGAAGCGGTTGGGTGTGATGTTTTTAGCATCTATGCTCATCGAATAATGACTGTATTCGAGGCCCATCTGCCAAATCGGTGAAATGAAAAAGCCGTAGTTTACGCCATAGGCAATCGGGCTCGCCGGGAAATTATAAGAGCGGCCGTTGTAATTCCATTGCGAGCTCAAGTTCATCAGCTCGAGCGAAGCGCCAAAGCGATTCTTGGGATAGCCGATGTAGGCCTTGTAGGGCTCTTCATCGGGAATGGCTTCGGCGAAATTCGGCGCCTTTTGCCCAAGTGGAGTAGCTCCGGGGTCGGCGAATTTCATCGTCGGGCGGTTGTCTGTCGCCGGGGGAGTCGTGTCGGTGTTGAACTTTAACGACTCACCTGAGGCGCCAGCCGGTTCATCCAGTGTCGGCGTCGTCGTAGCCTTGGTCATGCTGTTCGGCACTTTGCCGGCCTCAGCGTCTGGCGGATTGAATTTGACCTTGTTAGCCTTCCTCGCCGCCTTTTTCTTAGGCACCGGCGCGGCTGCATCTTGGGCGTGCGCGGCGGTGAGGCCGAGACCCAAAGACAGGCAAAAGGCGAGGGCGATGTGAATCGACAGTGCTGTGGCAGTCCTCATGTTGCTTTATCCCCTTAGATGACTCTTTGGTAAAATCGTAGCAGAGCCTGTTGAAAATTAGCAATACATAAGGCCTGCCAGCCTGCAGAACTTTAAAACTAGACCTTATGACGAGGGGGTTTACAGTGTTGAAATCACTTTGCTAACATGGCTGTAGTACGACAACACGTCTGGGAATTTGGGGGCACGTCATATGAACCAGGTTAAGATTCTTCTCACCATTTCGGCATTGCTTGCGGGAGGAATGGCGTCGGCCGATCCACTCGAAGTGTATTGCACCATCCGCTCGAGCGGCGGCAATCTGAACTGCCAAACGCTAGGCAAAGAGCGCAAGGTCATGAATGCCGAAGACATCTCCAACTTCGTGGATGCCGGTGAAGTCGCGGCCTACATCACGCTGAAGGGCCGCAAAGGCATGGAGCGCACGTACGTCATCGATGGCAAGGCGTCCCAATATAAGCGGTTGAATGACATTAAGAAAACCGCATCGATGTCCGAGATCGCCAAGGCGAAGTCGGACCTGTTCAACGAGATCGAAAAGAAGGTGATCAAACTTTCCGACGAGCTCGACGGACAATCGGCCGCGGCCGAACTAGTGCTCTACGATTCCTCACTCACGTACGACAAGCTCAAGCGCGAAAATCGCACGATGATGGCTGAGATCGAAGGCTATCGTAAGAATAAAGACAAAGTGTGCACGGACACTCCCGCCTTTGCGTCGGTTTCAAAAGCCAACTCGAAGCTGCAACAGACCTTGTCGAATATTCTCTATGCCTTCCAGACGCCCGATAGCTGTATGTCGGACTACAAGGTGTTCAAAGACAAAGACGGTTCGGTGGATCTGCGCCAGCTCGACACTGTGACCGACCACTTCAAGTCGAACTGCCGTAAGAAGTAATTCCCTTAAGCAAATCCGACTCTCGAAAACCCGCGGCCGCCCGCGGGTTTTTTATTTTAGCTGATAGCTGGCGCCCGAAATGCATTAGTCAAATACCTGGTTAAACAAAACTTGCAAAATTCTGCAAGCTAGGGTATGGTGACTATGAAATACCGAACTCACCCGTTCTTGGTGACGGTAAATAGGATAAGGTTCGTTGAGGTCTGGATTGACCCACACTACGAGACCAGTCACGGCGACACGATGACGGACGCATTGATTTTGGCGCTAGTGTGGCAGTTGGATGGGCGTATTTACAATTCGCAGTCTGAGAGCGTCAACGGATACAGTTTCTTTGTCTCAGATGTCTGTCACAATGAAAAACCTTATCGCTTGGTCTGGCTCACGCCGTCGGGCAATGGCTACCTCGGAGTTCGAACCGCCTTTAGGAGGTCTAAATGAAGCCGAAATTTTCCAAAACTCCTCCGCCTGGGTGGCCTAGTGAAAAAGAGTGGAAGAAGCTCGACAGGATTTTGGAAAGGGCCCCAGCGTCACGAGTGCTGCCTCCGAATGCGAAGCCATTGGAGCGCTTCAAATACGAACTTTGCGAGCAATTTGTTATTTATCTTATTGAGAAAAAGATTACCCAGCGAAGCCTAGCCAAAAAGCTGAATGCGACCGAAGCGCGGGTCAGTGAAATTATCCACTATCATCTCGACAAGGTAACGACGGACCGCTTGATCGGCTACCTAAGCATTATTCGGCCGGGGATGAAAATCAGAGTGGCCGCTTAAGCGACTTGAGCCTTGCAACGCATTCGGGCGGGTACTACCCTGAGATCGTGGCAGAAGAAATCAGCCGGTTGGATAGAATTCTTCAGTGGACCGTCGTCGCGGTCCTTGCGGCCATTTACTTTTTCACACTCTCGCCGTTCTTGCCGGCGGGCGATTCGGGTGAATTGATCGTCGTCGCCGATAAGTTGGCACTGGCGCATCCGCCAGGTTATCCAATCTACACGTACCTCGCGCATTTATTCTCTTTGATACCGTACTCGACGATGGCGTGGCGGATCGGATTTTTCTCGCTCGTCTGCCAACTGATAGCCTCAAGTCTGTTCTTTAAGCTCGCGCTAGAATGGCTGGGGCAGGCGTGGCTGGCCGCGATTCTCACTGTGCTTTATTCACTAGCGCCGCTTACCTGGCAGCACGCGACTGAGGCTGAAGTCTTCGCACTAAATAGCCTATTCGCCATACTGACGTTGTGGTTGCTCTATCGCTTCCACACTCAACGCCGTTTTAAATATGCTTACCTCGCGTGCTTGGTAATGGGGCTAGGGGCGTGCAATCATCTGACTTTGTTGATGATGGCTTTTCCGATTGTAGCCGGACTTTTTTGGCTGCATAGGCGTGGTCTTTGGCAAGTTAAGGTCATACTTTTGTGCTTGTCGAGCTTTGCAATCGGCCTGTTGCCATATTTGCTCATCATTCCACTTGGCCGAGTTCGGCATTTAAGTGCCTGGGGAGATGTTTCGACCTGGGATGGATTTTTCACCCACGTACTTCGCCGAGAATACGGAACGTTTCAGTTGGCCGTGGGTGGGCTGCAGGACTCATCGCTATTCAGCAAGCTGTATTATTTCGACCTAGAACTGGCGCGCCAGCTGTCCTTCGCTCTCGCGCCGCTAGTCGTTTGGGGGATGTTTCATGCCAGAGCTCGTGGCGGAAAACCGGCTACGGTGTTCGCGCGCTTGCTGGCGGCTGCGCTTGTCTTTTACGCTGTA
>JAYWAE010000276.1:0-4495 GCA_043782715.1 Pseudobdellovibrionaceae bacterium
TTGATCAACATGTCATCCGACGATGCGCTCAAGGCGCTTGAGAACGGCACGCTCGACGCCGCCCTGTTCATGCGCCCGGCCTCTGATCCTATGATCCACGAACTCGCGAGCCGCAAAGGTTTGCGCCTGATGGACGTCGAACAGGCCGAAGCGATTGCGCGCAAAGACGCCGCCTTCCATCACCTGATCCTCCCGCGCGGGGCTATTGATTTGAATGCCGATATCCCCTCGAAAGACGTCGATCTCGTCGCCTCAACCACGACGATGTTAGTGAGTGACGAGTTGCATCCCGCCTTGGCTTACCTTCTGTTAAAGGCCGCCGCACAAATTCATGACGAGCCCGGCATCTTTGAGCGCCGAGGGGAGTTCCCCGCCAACAAAGACAGTATTTTCCTACTGAGTAGCGACGCCGTTCAGTTCTACAAATCTGGTGGTCCGTTTTGGCAGCGCTACCTTCCCTATTGGCTTGCGGCCTGGCTGGACCGTTTTGTCTTGCTGGTAATTCCGGTTCTCGCAGTGGCATTCCCACTGCTCAAAACTGTACCCCAGGCCTATCACTGGCGTATGCGCACGCGCGTTTATCAGCGTTACGGAGAACTCAAATTTCTCGAAACGCAAGTGCGGCCCGGGCTCACCAAAGAGCAGGTGCAAGATTTGGTCAAGAAGCTCGACCGAATCGAAGAGCGCGTCGATTCAATGCGCATGCCGCGCAATTTTGCCGACTTCGTCTATTCGCTAAAAGGCCATATCCAACTCGTACGCGACCGGTTGACGAAGGCGGGCAGCGCATGAGGCTAGCGCTCCTCATCGCCGCTCTTTGCACCAGTGTGCAAGCCCGTGCAGCCAAGCCGCGAGTCACCAGCATTTTTATCTCCGAGCATTTCATCAATGAGCAGCTGCATGCCCATCTCAAACCTGGCCTAATCCGCGACCTCGGTGTTTCATTCGAGACCGATGCCGACAAAATCTATCTACGTGGGACGGTCCATGTTCCGGTGGAGGAACTGCGGGCGGTCAACTTAGATCCCTCACTCACCGCCTACCGCTTTCAACTCACCATTCACCCGGAGGCGACGCAAGAGGGCTATCTCATTCTCGAGTTCCCGCTGAATGAAACCTTTTTCTACCCCGCGACTTCCACCAATCCGAAACGTGACCGGGTGGTCATACCCGTGCAAATGCTGTCGGTCGCACTCGCCTCCGTGCGCGGTTACTTTGCGGCGCTTTCGGGCGATCTCTCAGCCTTTGAGCGAAAGGCCGCGAAGTACCGGGCGCTGATCCAATCCAATACGCGCGCGATCGCGCACGAGAAAAACCCCGATGCACGCGAAGAACTGATCGACGAACGCGAAGCGGCCAAACTGCAATTGGCAGCAGTTCCCATTGAGCGCAAACAAATGATCGCCCTGTCCAAAGAAGTCGGCGGCATGCTGCGCTTCACAGGTGAAAAAGAATTGAATTTGAACGATACCTTCGCAGCCCGGCAAAATGCCCTGATCATCAAACTCAATTTGGCGAGCCTGGTTCCCTACCTTTCCGGCGTGACACTTGGCGGAGTACGCCTGGTGCACGACAACCGCGATGGAGTTGCGGGCGAGAATTATTTCGCCGTCGACGTCGACGCCAACCTCGATGGACAAAACCAAGCCACGCTCGCGGCCGAGGCCATGGACGACCGCGGCCTTAAAATCGCACCCTCGGCGATGATTCGCATCAGCCAGGCACTTTTTGAAAGTGATCTCGTAGTCAGCGCCGAAAAGAAAGCGCTCGGTTCCAAACTGCGCGATTTTAAAATCGAGCTCAAAAGCGACGGCGTGCACGTCTCCGGCAAATATCACAAATTTATCTTCAATATTCCCTTCGATACGACCGTCGACTTCGACACCGCCGAGGCCGACGATGCCTTCGACGTGAGCGTACGCAAGATCCAGGTTATGGGCATGAATCTGGACTTTCTCTCAGGGTTCATTCTGGATTCGATACGCACCCGGCTGGATCAATCGCTAAGGGGCATTTGCACGTTTAAGGACTTGGGCGAGAACAAAGAGGGAGCCCATGTGCTACAAGTGCACGTCAACCCCGCGCAACTTCTCCCCGCACTTCCGGGACTCCACCTGCTCGACGTCGAGGTGCGTGACAGTGAATTCCTATTGAAGGTGGGCCGCTACTAAATAAACGGATTTCTCAGGCTCGAAGCCGCAAGTGGGCGCTTTGGACCACCTGCGGCTTGTTGTTAAAGTCTTACTTCGCCGGAGCAGCTTTATCGGCGTGATGCTTCTCCATGGCGGCTTTGCAGCCATCCGACATCTTGAAGTCCTTCTTGTGGGCCTTTTTGTAGGCGTGCAGGCACTTCATCAAACCCGTGCCGACTTTTTCTGATCCACAACCAGCAGTTGCAGCATCGGCCGTGCAAGCAGCGTCGACGGCTTGAGCGTCAGCGCCCATGCTCTCCTTGCCGGCTGCGAACGAAAGAGCCGAAAAGCCAACTGCTACGGACAAGAGCGCGATCTTGAGAGTCTTCATTGAGATACCTCCTCAGGTGTTTACGAAAGTTGAGCGCCTTTGGCGAAATGGGTCAAGTGAGATCAGGTTTCAAATCTTAAAACTTCGGCTTCGACGGAAAGAACTCGCGATCAGGGACTCCAACCCGGCAAATCCTGTGCACTCTTTGAGTGAGCTAGCACCACGGCAAGATCAACGGCTTTATTGAACTCCGCGTCGGTCGAGCCAAGCGCAATACGCGTACGGAAGAAGTCGGCCCATTGAAAATCGGCGTAGGCGACGGCCGTACTTTTGGTATATCCACCCTGTCCCCTTACGTACCAGGCCAAACTGCGGAAGGGATCGTCACCCATCGCCGCAATTGACTTGGGAAGTTGCGCAAAATCCAGCGGACCTTTTCCGAGATTATATAAATAGACCCAAGCGTTACTCTTCATGCCCTGCAAAAAATCCAGTTCGCTTAGATTCGCAAGGTTACCTTGCACCGATCCCAACATGGACGTCACACCGATGTCTTGCAGAGCGTGGGCCAAATGCTGCTTGTCCGTGCAGTATACTCGTCCGCCCGGCCCAATCACAACCAAGGCGGGATTGGCTGCGATATAAGCTTGGAGCTTTTGCGCCGACATCGCCTGAAATTTCTGCGCCCGCTCGTTGACCTCACGCAGTCCGACATTGAACTGCGTGGGAAAGAGGTTCGCGATTTGCACTTCACAAACATCACCCGTTTGACTCGAAGTGGTGCATGGATCGGCGAATACGACGGAAGGCAGCAGCAGTAGAAAAAATAGGCCTATTAAATTCCGATACATGATGACCCCCAGCCTCGATTTAAATTCGCAACAGAGTTCCGAATTTCAGCCGGGATTTCAAGTTAGAATTTGATAATTCGAGCCGTTGTATGTGAATCCTTGCATGAATCGGCACGCAGCACGGCAAATCCCTGTCTTTTTTCAACACAGGTCTACTTATGCTTTACCCCCTCCGGGCGCCCCCCTATCGTCTGAAGTCAAGAAGCGCGTATAAGCTCTGAATATGGCAGCGCGTATCTACCGAACGCCAATCAACATCCGACTACGGGGGCTCTATGAAAATACAGATCGCCTTAACGTCTCTCGCACTGATTTTTTCCAGCGGCACTTTTGCTGCACCCTCAACTACACCTGATCAACCGGGCTCAGTTCAAAACGATCAAGAGTTGGTGGCCGATCTGCAAGCCCAGCGTGGCGCCGACTACGTGCAGGCTGGCAACCTTGAAGTCATTCAGATATTGCCTGACGACGTCACGGGGCTGCCGCATCAAAAGTGGATCGCACGGACCTCAGCGGGTGAATCTATAACGATTGTTTACAATAGCAATATGGGGACGCGCGTCCCAATCAAGGTGGGCGATCGTTTCGCAGTCGGCGGTAAACTTCTTTGGTTGGGGCACAGTGGCCTCATCCACTGGACACACGACGACCCCCGCAAAACGCGTCCTGACGGTTACATTTTCCTTGGCGGCGTCGTGTATGGTGACACCGATCATGAGGACGACCACGGTGGCAGCCATGGCTTCAGGCAGGCTAAATAATGAAACCCCTGATTTCAACAACTCGTTTTGTTCTCGCGTTCCTGTCGTCGAACTAGGAGTGGTCGGAACGTTGATTTTGAAAATTCGCCGGTTTTATTCGGATCGACGGTGAAACCGCTGGATGACCGGCAGGAGGCATGGGTCAGTCACCCGAAACCAGTCTGAGAAAGCTGGATCTGGACTACAGTGTATCGCTCACCGAAATCAACTGACCTATTTCGCGCTCAAGATCGTCTTTGGTAAATACATTATGGCAAAACAGAGTCATCTGTTGAAAGATCCCGAGCGAAAAGCCAATCGTTATTCCCACATTATCATTGTAGGCGGCGTAGAACAAATTCTGGCCAGTCATACCGGTGCGTGCCTTAACGATCATTTTGTCCGGCTTCGGATCCGAGGAGGCCTCAACAAAGAGATTGC
>JAYWAE010000277.1:0-4491 GCA_043782715.1 Pseudobdellovibrionaceae bacterium
ACGAGGGGCTACGACAGGACAGGGAGAGCTTAAGAAAACTCTCTTTGACCCCATCTTTAGTCTAAATCACACGTGTGCGATGTTTAGGGCCAACGTTGCAAGACTAATTCGAAAAACCTGGTGCACGACTAAGAAAAAAGAACGGCTCAGGGACCATCTGGCGATCTACGCCTACTATCACAACAGCTATCTCTAGAAATTTCTAGCTTAACGAACAAGTTCTCAGCCCCGTGCGGCTCTCGAATGAGTAAAAATCAACAGGCTTGTACGCCAGTTTATTAAAGTCTATCGTCCCGATACGCGTTGATAGAGTGGCATAACTTTGGGCAGCAGCGACTCGATGTCGTGGATGCGTGTGCTGTCGGCCGGGTGAGTGCTGAGAAATTCGGGCGGCTTGCCGCCACCAGCACCCGCCATTTTCTTCCAAAGGTTCACGGCTTCTTCGGGATTGTATCCGGCCCGTGCCATTAACTCGAGACCGATTTCATCCGCTTCCGATTCTTGGCCGCGGCTGTGGGGCAGCGAAACCGCCACGGTGGTCACGGCGCTAAGGGCACCGGCATATTTGGGATCAACTTGTCCGGTCATCACCAAAAGTTGCAAGCCGACGTTTTTCATCAACTCCTCGGACATGCGCTCGCGTCCGTGTTCGCGCAAGGCGTGCGCGATTTCGTGACCCATGATTGCGGCGATCTCGCCATCGGTCAGATGCAGCTGTTCGATGATGCCCGTGTAAAAAACGATTTTGCCACCCGGCATGCAGTAGGCATTGAGTTCTTTGCTCGAAATGACATGAACTTCCCAAGCCCATCCCGGCGCGTCCCGGCGAAACGAGCTAGTCACGGGTATGAGGCGCTTGGAGACGGAATTCACACGCTGAACGTATTCAGGATTGCGATCCAGCTCGCCTTTTTTGGCGGCGTTGGATTTGGTTTGCTCGTAAGCTTGCGCCGACATGGAAACGATTTCGGAGTTCGGCACCAGTAGCATTTGCCTGCGTCCGACCCCCACCTCTCCGCTATCGGTCGTTGAGGCGCAGGCGGTGAAGAAGGCAACCGGGATAAATAGTGTGAGAAGACGTATTTTCATGCGCCGGATTCTATTGAGAGGCGCCGCACAAGACAAGATGCGGAGTCGGCGCGTTAGCGGCCTATATGAGTTTACGCCACTCTTCTGGCTTAAATCCCACACGGCCGTCGCTGCCGGTCAGTAAAAATGGTCGTTTGATCAATTTTCCGTTTCCAGAAAGCAAATCAATGGCTTCGGATTCGCTCATTCCTGCCTTGAATTTATCACTGATGTTCAATTCACGGTATTGCACACCCGAAGTGTTGAACAGGTTTTTGATCCCGCCGCCGCCGGCTTTGAGGAAGGCCAGCATTTGGCGCAATTCTGCTTTACTCGGCGGCTGTTCGACGATGGGCAGGCACTGATATTCGACGCCTTTGGCGTTGAGAAATTTCAGCGCTTTTCGGCATGTGTCACACTTGCTGTATTGATAGACTTTAATCACGGGAAATTCCTCAGCCGAAGCGGCCGGTGATATATTCTTCGGTCAGTTTGTTGCGCGGATTGGTGAAGATTTGGCGCGTGTCGCCGGTCTCGATCACTTCGCCCAGGTACATGAAAGCGGTGATATCGGAAATACGGGAAGCCTGCTGCATGCTGTGGGTGACAATAGTGACGCTGTACTCGTTCTTGAGTTCGGTGATGAGCTCTTCGACCTTCGCAGTGGATATCGGATCGAGCGCCGAAGTAGGTTCATCTAGCAGCAGCACTTCCGGACGGATGGCGATCGCACGTGCGATGCAAAGGCGCTGTTGCTGTCCGCCTGAAAGGCTGGCGCCATTTTGCTTCAATTTGTCCTTCACTTCATTCCACAACGCCGATTTTTGCAGGGCCCATGTTACACGCTCTTCGAGATCGGCGGCGCTGAGCCTTTCGTAGAGCCGAATGCCGAATGAAATGTTGTCGAAGATCGACATGGGAAACGGCGTCGGGCGCTGAAAAACCATGCCGATTTTCGAGCGCAGCTTGGCCACGTCCTGTTTACCGTCGAGAACGTTGCGCCCGTTCATGATCACTTCGCCTGTGACGCGCTGATTGGGGTAGAGTTCGAACATGCGGTTGAAGGTACGCAGCAAAGTCGATTTGCCACAGCCTGAGGGGCCGATAAATGCGGTCACTTTTTTGTCGGGAATAGCCAGGTGTACGGATTTCAGCGCGTGAGTGGTGCCATAGTAAAAGTTGAGATCGCGCACCAGCAATTTAATAGGCGAATGGAAATCCATGAGCTGCGCCTCCATTTAGATTGTGCCTTTCTGGCGAACTAAAATTCGCGCTACGATATTCAGCATCAGCACTCCGAAAGTGATGATGAGCGCACCCGACCAGGCGAGATTTTGCCAATCCACGTACGGGCTCATGGCGAACTGAAAAATAGTCACCGGTAAATTGGCCATGGCTTTGGTTAAATCCGTACTCCAAAATTGGTTATTGAGAGCGGTGAAAAGAAGCGGCGCAGATTCGCCGCTGATGCGTGCAATTCCGAGCAGGACTCCGGTGAGCAATCCGGCCTTGGCCGCGGGATAGGTGACTTTAAGCGTAGTTTGCCAGCGTGGGGCACCGAGTGCGAAAGAAGCCTCGCGTAGGTTATTGGGTACGAGCTTCAACATGTTCTCAGTGCTATTGGTCACCACTGGAATCAAAATGATCGCTAGCGCTAAGCTGCCGGCAAATGCCGAGAAGTGTCCTACGCGCGCGACCACGCAGGCATAAACAAAAAAACCGACAACTACGGAGGGGGTTGAGAGCAAAATGCCGTTGATGAAACGAACGGCAGAGCCGAAGCCGCCCGAGCGCCGTGAATATTCAGAAAGATAAGTTCCGGCTAGGATCCCAATCGGCGTGCCAATCAACGTCCCGAGAGACGTGATCATCAAGCTGCCAACTATGGCGTTAAGCAATCCGCCTTGGTTGCCCGGCGGTGGGGTCATTTCAGATAAAGTTTTGTAGGTCAGGGCTGGAATCCCACGGATGGCAAGTGTCCACAGAATCATAAATAAGAAGCTTAGACCAAAAACCATAGCGGCGCAGGCAAGGCCCATTGCCGCGTAGTTGAGGATCCTTCGGCGTCTAAAAAGAAAATCTTGGCTCATGCTTTGCCGCCCACTTTATTTTGCATGCGGATCATCATGTATTTCGCAATGGCGAGTACGAAGAATGTAATGACGAAGAGAATTAATCCAAGCTCAATCAATGAAGCGGTGTAGAGCTCACCGACCGCTTCGGTAAACTCGTTGGCCAAGGTAGAGGAAATGGTGCTGCCTGGGGCAAGGAGCGAGGCCGAGAGTTCATGTGAATTGCCGATTACGAAAGTGACCGCCATGGTTTCGCCGAGGGCGCGTCCCAGCCCTAACATCACACCCGCGAGTATGCCCATGCGCGACTCAGGCACGACCACATTCCATACGACTTCCCATTTGGTGGCGCCCAAGCCGTAGGCCGACTCTTTGAGCAACGGCGGAACGAGATTGAACACATCGCGCATGATAGCCGAGACAAAGGGAATCACCATGATGGCCAGAATCAGTGAAGCCGGCAAAATACCGATGCCGAGACTTGGGCCGACAAAGAAGGTTCCGATCACGGGCAGAGTCCCTATATGATTCGCGATCCAGGGCTCAATCTCTTTGGCGACAAAGGGCGCAAAAAAGAACAAGCCCCACATCCCGTAAATCACACTCGGAATCGCGGCCAAGAGTTCGATCGCGATGCCGAGCGGAGATTTTAAAAAGCGCGGTGAGATTTCAGTTAGAAAAAGCGCGATACCAAAGCTCACCGGAACGGCGATGGTGAGGGCAAGAAAGGACGTGATCAGCGTGCCGTAGATGGGAACAAGGGCCCCGAATTCCTCGGTGACCGGATTCCAATGTGACGTGGTAAAGAATTTCCAGCCAAAGGCCCGAATCGCGGGGAGAGCACCGGTGAAGAGCGTGCCCAATACAGCCGCGAGAACGAGAAGAATGGAAAGCGCGGCAAGAAAGGTCAACACTCGAAAAGCGGTGTCTATGCGCTGATGTTTGGTCAGCTGACGCTTCATGTACCGGCTGGATAAAAGCGCGGAATTTTTGAGAGCGAACGGCTCATCAAAATCGCGCAGGTACCCAGTCGATTCTTTAGGCGTCCGTGAATCCATTTTCGATTACAGCGACTTGACGTCCACGCCTTTGAATTCCGTCGCCCAGCCCGCTTCGATCGCTTTGGTCGTGGCCGCGGGCAGTGGAACGTAGTGCAGGTCTTTGGAGCTAGCCATCCCGTTTTTGAAGGCCCAACGGAAAAACTTGAGCGCCTCTTTGCCCTGTTCGGGCTTAGTTTGATTTTTCTGCATCAGAATGAACGTCGAACCGGCGATCGGCCAGCTTTTGGGGCCCGAGGCGTCGGTCATGATCAGGTAATAGCCGGGAGCCTTGGACCAATCGACGCCTGCGG